>NZ_RCVI01000374.1:0-14035 GCF_003667455.1 Micromonospora sp. CV4
GGTGGGCCCGGACAGACCGGCCAGCCCGGCGGCGCCGCCGGCGAGCAGCGCGCCGCCGACCACTGGATCCGCACCGGCGAGGGACGTGGTGAAGCCACCCCCGACGCTCCCCGGGCCGGTGGCCACGGCCGGCGTGCCGCCGGTGCCCGCGCCGTCCGGACCGGTGCCGTCCGGGCCGGTGCCGGACCCGTCGCCGGTGACCGGAGGCGGGGCGACGCCGTCCGGCGTCGCGATGGTCGCGCCGCCGGTGTGTGCGGTGCTGTGGGTGGCGTTGGGCGCGGCGGACGGCGTGGTGGTGGCCGGGACGCTGCGGGGCGTCGGTGTGTCGTCGTTGGTGGTCTTCGGCGTGTCCGGGTCGGGCGGCGGCGGGTTGACCACCCGGTCGTAGGCGGAGAGGTCGTAACCGGCGGCCAGCTCGGCCACCACGTTCACCATCCGCTGGTGGGCCTTCTCCTGCTCTTGCTTGTCCTGCTGGTGGCCCATGATGCCCCCGACGACCGCGCCGGGCAGCCCGAAGGCGGCGCCCTTGAGCGCCCCGGAGACCGCCTTGTCGTTGTCGTCGGTCTCGTCCGGGCTCTCCGCCTGCTTGTGGGCGGTGCGCAACTGGCCGGCCATCATGGTCAGCGCCTGCTTGACCCCGGCCATCCCCTCGCCCAGCGCCTCGGAATGGGCGACGATCAGCGTCAGCCGCCGCTGGAACTCCCGACCTGCCGAGCCCGTCCACGTGTTGCCGAGCTTCTCGAGGTCACCGCTCAGCTCCCGGCCGAGACCGTCCAGGATGCCCTTGAGCGAGGCCCACTGGGCGGCCACGCCGTCGATCTGCTCGGGCTTGCCGGCCATCACGGCGTCGTACAGCTGCTGGTGGCTGCTGCCCTGGTAGCGCTGGGTGTACTCAGACACGCCCGTCCCCCTTCGGCTGCAACGCCCGGTCGACCCCGGTCAGCGCGGCGGTGATGTCGGTGGCGTTGGCCGCGTTACGCGCCTCGGCGGTGCGGTAGTTGGTCAGGATCATGCTGGTCGCCTGCTGCGCGGCCTGCACCGCCTGCCGGAGCCGCTCGGCCTGCTCGACATAGGACTGGTGGACCTCGCTGTAGCGGCGCGCGTTGTGCGTGGCGTCGGTGAACGAGCCCAACGCCGGGGGACTGCACTGCATCTCGGTGTTGAGCTTGCGCAGCACCGACTCGGCCTGACTCAGCCGCGCCGCCAGGTGCTTGTGGAAGTCCTCAAGGGACAGCAGGTCGACTTCCGTACGCCCGGTCATGGCAACATCCCCGTCGTTCTGGTTGACAACCGTCAGCGACCTCAGGTTAGTCCACCAGTGCGATCCGGGGCGACCCGTGCGGCCCGCTCAGTCGTCGGCTCCGATCGATGCGGTGGACACTCAACCGCCCGTGCCGTCGGTCGCCGGAGCGTCGCTGGTCGAGGTCGATGGCGTCGGACCCGACGCCGGCGTGGCCGACGGCGCGCCGCCGGGCGCGAAGTAGGTCGACGCGTCCTCCCGACTCAGGGTGGGCCCGGTCGGGATCAGCGCGAGCAGCGAGCCGGGCACCGCCAGTGGGGTGACCCCGCCGTAGCCGAGCACGGCCAGCGTCTCGCCCGACCCGAGCGGGTAGCGGACGCCCTGCGGGCTGATCAGGTAGACCGTCGACCCGGCGGCGCCGGATCCGCTGGTCCCGGCGCCGGGGGCAGCCTGGGCGAGCACCCCCTTGCCGCCGGGCAGCAGCACGGCCTCGGCCGTACGCACCGCGTCCCGGGAGGTCTGCCGCACCGGCACCGGGCCCGGCTCGCTCGCGGTCAGCTCCGCCGGTGCCCGGTCGAAGACCTCGACGGTGGTCGTCGGCGGCCCGCCGCCGCTGCCCGCCCGGTACGTCGCGCAGAGCAGTGTCTGCCCGGTCCGGGCCGGGTACAGGGTGGGCAGCGTCTGCGGCAGCCCCTCCTCGTCCACCCGCCGGTCGGTGAAGAGCCGGCCGACCTGATCGGGCGTGATGTCGGTGATCTGACCGCCGCCGCTGATCATCAGGAGGGCGGTGATCTCAGAGATTGAGACGAGTCCCTCCCGGGTCAGCACGTAGTGCTGCCCGGCGGCCCGGAACACCTGACCGACGTTCGCCGGCCTGCCGCCCACGCTCAACCCGCTGCGGTCGCCCTGACCCGGCAGTGACGGCTTCCGCAACGGCGGCCCGGCCGGTACGGCGTTGAGCAGCTGCTGCCCGACCGGCAGCGCCGCCGTCCCGGTCATCCGCAGCGCCGCGATCGCCTGGTCGCCGCCGAGCACCTGGAGGCGGGCGTTGCCGGTGAGCAGGTGCCGCTGACCGTCCACGGTGACCAGCACCGCGCGGTCGCCCAGCAGGGTGCCGCCGGGCAGCGCCCGGTCGATGACCACCCGCGTGGTGGAGCGGCGCGGGTCGGCCGGGTCGGGCACGTCGCAGACCGACCACGGCAGCCCGGTCAGCGACTTGCGGTCCGGCAACGCGTCCGGCGCGCCGACGATGCCGACCGTGCGGCCGCGCGGCCGGTCCCGCAGCGACGCCTGGGACATCGTGCGGACCGCAGGATCCGCCTCGTTCAGGATCAGCCGGGCCGAGGTGTAGTTGAGCGTCGGGTGCAACTGCCCCTCGACGAACACGTACGTCGCGCCGGTCTCCCGTTCGATGACCAGCGTGTTCTCTTCCAGCGGCGCGGTGTTCCCGGTCAACTGGCCGTACGCGCCGACCCCGCCGAGCACCACGGCGGCGGCGATCACACTGCCGAAGACGGCCATGCCGAGCCGTCGCATCGGCAGGTTCGTGGTCTCCGGATCGCCCGACAGCAACGCGGAAACGATCCGGCGGGTGACGAAGCGGTACGCCTGCACCTGATCGCGGCGGGTCCGCATGACTTACCTCCGGCGGGGTGGATCCGCGACGATCAGGGTCGGAGTGCCGTCGCGGGCTTCCCTACGATAAGGGGCCGACGGCGGGTCCTTGGGACCACCGCCCGTGGCCGGCGCCGGACCGACCCGGGGTGGAGCCGTACCGTGCAGGAGGGACAGTCACCGATGACGCAGGTCCAGGCGCGACCCGCCCGAGTGGCCACGAACCCGTCCGACGTCCCGGCGCGGGCGACGCCGCCGGTCGACCGGCCCGGCCGGGGACGGGTCGGTCCGGTGCTGGTCGGGCAGCTCGTCGTGCTGGAGTTGTGCGCGGTCGCCGTCTGGGCCGCCGGTGCCGGGCCCAGCTGGGTGCTCGCCGCGGTGGGCACGGTGGCGGCGCTGATCGTCCTGGCCGTGTTCGCCCGCCGGGGCGGCCGCTGGTGGTTCGAGGACCTGCTGCTGCGTCGGCGTCTGCGCCGGCGGCGCGAACGCGCGGCGGCGGCGCTGGCCGGCGGCGCGGCGTCGGACCCGCGCCTGGCCGCGCTCGCTCCCGAGCTGAGCGTCATCGAGCTGACCGACCGGGGCACCCGGCTCGGCATCGGGCAGGACGACCAGGGCTGGTTCGCGGCCGTCGCGTTGCAGCCCAGCACGGGCGCGGTGGTCGGTTCGGTGGAGGCGTCGACCGTGGACCAGGCGCTGCGGGTGCTCACGGACTTCGCCGCCCCGGTCTCCCGGGCCCAGGTCGTCGCGCACACCCTGGTCTGGTATCCGGCGCCCGGTGCGCCGCCGGCCGCGCACCGGACCGTGTGGGTCGCACTGCGGCTCACCGTCCGCGACGCGCGGGTCGAGGCGGTGAGCCGGGGCGGCGGGCTGCCCGGCGTACACCGGACGCTGGCCGCCGGGATCGGCCGGCTGGGCAAGGCGCTGACCGCCGCCGGGCTGGCCCACCGGCCTCTGAGCCGCGACGAGCTGCGCGCGGCCGTGGTCTCCGCCGCCGGGCTGGACCTGGTGCCGGAGCCACCGGCGGAGACCTGGCTGGGGCTGCGCGGCGGCGGCTGGACGCATCGCTGCCTGGCCCTGCGGGGCCGGTCGGACGCCCCGCTCGGTCCGCTGGTGGACGCGATCACGGCAACCTCCGCGCCGTCGCACACGGTGGCCGCGGCGGTGTCGCCGGACGGTCGGGTGGCGGCCCCGCTGCTGCGTGTCGCGGCGATGGACAACCACGTCGAGGCGCTGGTCAAGGTAGTCCGGGACATCGCGCAGCGGGCCGGTACGCCGGCTCGGCCGGTCGACGGGCAGCACGGCCCCGGCGTCTACGCCAGCGCGCCGGTGGCCTCCACGCTGGGCGGCTCGGTCCGTCCGCAGCCGCGCTGACCGTGCGCCCGCCGAGCAGCCGTCCGTCTCGCTGGCCTGCGGCCCCTCGATCAGGGCCGCAGGTTGACGATCCAGCCGTACAGGCCGCAGACCCAGACGGCGAGCGGAACCAGCGCGATGATGAGCATGATCTCGACGATGTCGAGCAGTCGGCCCCAGACCGGGGAGATGGGCTTGCCGGCCACGGTCAGCCCGTAGATCAGGCTGATCACGGCGGCCAGCAGCAGCCCGCCGAGGATCAGGCCGAGCCGGACCGGCAGCGACCCGTTCGCGAAGGTCGCCGCGGCGGTCAGGCCGAGCCCGACGGTGCCGGTGAGCAGCACCGGGGTGCGCTGGGCCCGGCCCAGGAGCGGACGGGCCCGCAGCAGCGAGAGCAGGGCCAGCACCAGGCAGAGCAGCACCGCCGGGAGGCGTCCGTCCAGGGCGAGCACCAGCTGCGCGCCGAGCACCAGCAGCGACACCGTCCACAGCAGACCGGTGAGGAACTCGTCGGCCCGCTCACTCTGCTGGAGCACAAGCCGGCCGTCGACCGACTCGCTGTCGGTCTTCAGGTCCTCCGGGCCCGTCGGGATCGACGGCACCGGCAGCCGGGCCAGCCGGTAGGCCACCATCGGCAGCGCCGGCACCACGCCGAACGCGATCGCCGCCACCACCGCCGCCGAGCCGGGCGCATCCATGCCGAAGGCCAGGCAGAGCAGCGCGCCCAGACCGATCGCGGCACCCACGCCCAGCGCCGCGAAGAGGAGTGGGTAACGGTCGCCGACGGCCAGCGCGGCGACCGCCCCGGCGACCACCACCGCGGTGGCCGCGAGCAGGACGTGCGGGCTGGCCAGGTCGGTCAGCGGTCGATCGCCGGCGAGCAGCAGCAGGCCGCCGATGCCGGCGTGCACCAGACCCACCATCGCCAGCACGGCGCCGGTCCGGCTGTCACCGGCGGCCCGGGACAGCACCGCCGCGCCGACCAGCAGCGCCACCGCGACCAGCAGCGCGGCCAGCGCGCCGGGAAGGTGCGGCGGGCCGGCGAAGAGCGCGGCCAGCGCACCGGCGCTGAGCGCCGCCGCGGCGAACAGCACCGCGAAGGACCGCGTCGTCCCGACCTGCCAGGCGCCCGGGCGCTGGTTGGTGGCGGTGGCGACCGCGTCCACGACGTCGTCGAAGACGACCTCCGGCGCGGCCGCGGACCGGGGGTTGAAGTAGAGCACCTCGCCGTCGCGGACGCCGAGCTGCCCGGCGGTACGCCCGCCGTCCAGGGGCGCTCCGCCCAACCGGGACAGTGCCCACCCGCCGTGCCGCACGCCCTCGTCCGCCAGGTCCTCCCCGGCGTAGCGGAGCAGGGTGGGGAGCAGGTCGGCCATCGGCACGTCCGACGGCAGGGCCAGATCCATTCGGGTACGGGGAGCCACGATGGTGATCCGGCTCAGACCACCGGTCGCCGTCTTCGTTGCCACAGTGGCCTCCTGGTGTCCTTCTACGATCAGCTGGCCCGCGGTGCCGCGCGGTGCGGGTCCACCGCGCCCACGGGAGATTACCTACGATGACGGGCACGTACGATGCCCACCCGCGGACTTCGGTCCGCGACGGCAGGTCGTTGAGGCCGCTTCTGGGGAGGAGACAGCCGTGAGCACGGTGGTGTTCCGCCGGCTCCCGCGTCAGCCGGGGCCGGCCTTGCCGCGCGGTGAGGTGCTGCTGGAGTCCCCACCTGAGCTGCCCGAGCCGACACCCCGCGGGATGGGGCAGCTGCTCATGATCCTGCCGATGGTCTGCGGGGTCGGCGCGATGGCCTTCCTCTACGCCGGCCGGGGCGGCGGCATGATGACGTACGTCGCCGGCGGCCTGTTCGGCGTCTCGATGCTCGGGATGGCGATCGGGTCGCTGAGCAACGGGGGCAACGACAAGGCGGAGCTCAACGCCGATCGCCGCGACTACATGCGCTACCTCGCCCAGATGCGCAAGCGCACCCGGCGCGCGGCGGGGCAGCAGCGGGCGGCGATGGACTGGCGGCACCCGGAGCCCGACGCGCTCTGGTCGATCGCCTCGTCCCGGCGGCTCTGGGAGCGGCGGATCACCGAGGACGACTTCGGCGAGACCCGGATCGCGCTCGGCCCGCAGCGGCTGGCGGTGGAGATCGTCCCGCCGGAGACGAAGCCCGTCGAGGACCTGGAGCCGATGAGCGCCATCGCGCTGCGCCGGTTCGTCCGGGCACACTCCACCGTGCCCGACCTGCCGACCGCGCTGTCGGTGCGCGCGTTCAGCCGGGTGGTGCTGCGCGGCGACCGGGAGCCGGTGCTCGACCTGACCCGGGCGGCGCTGGGCCAGCTGGCCACCTTCCACGCCCCGGACGACCTGGTGATCGCGGTGGTCGCCGCGCCCGACCGGCAGTCGGCCTGGGACTGGGTCAAGTGGCTGCCGCACGCCCACCACAGTGGACGCACGGACGCCGCCGGCGCCCGCCGGCTGGTCTTCGCCAGCCTGGCCGAGGCCGAGGAGTCGCTCGCCGGGGAGCTGGCCGGGCGACCCCGGTTCGCGCCCGAGGCGAAGCCGCTGACCACCGCGCCGCACGTGGTCGTGGTGGTCGACGGCGGCGAGATCGCGCCGACCTGTCAGCTGGTGGGTCAGGGGCTGCTCGGCGCCACGCTGATCGACCTCTCCGGGACGGTGCCGCGCGACGCCGGGCGCTGGCTGCTCTGCCTCGACGCGGGCGACGGGACCAACCTGGAGCTCGTCCGGGGCAGCTCGTCGTCGCGGCTGGGTCGACCGGACCGGCTCAGCGCCGAGGCCGCCGAAGGGCTGGCCCGGCAGATCGCCCCCTACCGGCTCTCCCAGCAGCAGGCCAGCAACGAGGAGCCGCTGGCCCGCAGCATGGAGCTGCCCGACCTGCTCGGCGTGGGCGACGCCGCCGCCGTGGACGTGCACCAGACCTGGCGTCCGCGCGGTCACCGGGACCGGCTGCGCATCCCGCTCGGCGTCGGCCCGGACGGCAACGTGGTCGAGCTGGACTTCAAGGAGTCGGCGCACGAGGGCATGGGCCCGCACGGCCTGGTCATCGGCGCGACCGGGTCCGGCAAGAGCGAGCTGCTCCGTACGGTGGTGGCCGCGCTGGCGGTGACGCACTCGTCGGAGGAGCTGAACTTCGTCCTGGTGGACTTCAAGGGTGGCGCGACGTTCGCCTCGCTGGAGGCGTTGCCGCACACCAGCGCGGTGATCACCAACCTGGCCGACGAGCTGCCGCTGGTCGACCGGATGCGCGACGCGCTCGCGGGCGAGATGGTGCGCCGGCAGGAGCTGCTGCGGGCGGCCGGCAACTACGTCTCCCGCTTCGAGTACGAGAAGGCCCGGGCGGCCGGTGAGCCGCTGGCGCCGATGCCCAGCCTGCTGATCATCTGTGACGAGTTCAGTGAGCTGCTCGCCGCGAAGCCCGACTTCATCGACCTGTTCGTGATGATCGGCCGGCTGGGCCGGTCGCTCGGCGTGCACCTGCTGCTGGCCAGCCAGCGCCTGGAGGAGGGCAAGCTGCGCGGCCTGGACACCCACCTGTCGTACCGGATCGGTCTGCGCACCTTCTCCGCCGTGGAGAGCCGGATCGTGCTCGGCGTGCCGGACGCGTACGAGCTGCCGAACGCGCCGGGCCACGGCTACCTCAAGACGGACACCAGCACGATGCTGCGGTTCCGGGCCGCGTACGTGTCGGGGCCGTACCGGGCGCCGGGGCAGCAGGCGTCCGCGTCGCAGGCCCTGGTGCAGCGCCGGATCGTGCCGTACGGCGTCGACTTCATGCCCGCGCAGGCGCCGCAGGTGCCGGTGGACACGGCGCCGGAGCCGGAGCAGCCGGCCGACGGCAAGGCCGTGGCGATGCTCGACGTGCTGATCGACCAGCTCAAGGGCCGGGGCCGGCCGGCGCACCAGGTGTGGCTGCCACCGCTGGCCGACCCGCCGAGCCTCGGTGAGCTGCTCGGCCAGTTGGCCGTCGACCCGACGTACGGGCTGTGCACCGCGTCCTGGCCGGGCCGGGGACGTCTCACCGTGCCGGTCGGCGTGGTGGACCGCCCGTACGAGCAGCGCCGCGATCCGATGATGGTGGAGCTGGCCGGCGCCGGCGGCAACGTGGTCATCGTCGGCCGCTCACTCAGCGGCAAGAGCACGATGCTGCGTTCGCTGCTCGCCTCGCTGGCGCTCACGCACACCCCGCGCGAGGTGCAGTTCTTCTGCCTGGACTTCGGCGGTGGAGCACTGCGCAGCCTGGAGCGGCTGCCGCACATGTCCGGGGTGGCCGGCCGGCGGGACGTCGAGGCGGTGCGCCGCACGGTGGCCGAGGTGGTGGCCGTCCTGGACGAACGGGAGGCGCGCTTCGCCCAGCACGGCATCGACTCGGTGGCGAGCTACCGCCGCCGGAGGGCCGCCGGCGAGTTCGCCGACGACCCGTTCGGCGACGTCTTCCTGGTGGTGGACGGCTGGAACACCCTGCGCCAGGACTACGAGGAGCTGGAGCAGACCATCACCACCCTGGCCAACCGGGGCCTCGGCTTCGGTGTGCACGTGGTGCTCACCGCGGTGCGCTGGGCGGAGATCCGGATCAACATGCGGGACCTGCTCGGCACCAAGCTGGAGCTGCGGCTGGGTGACGCGTCGGAGTCCGAGATCGACCGCCGCGCGGCGACGAACGTGCCGGAGAAGGCGCCCGGTCGTGGTCTGACCCGCGACAAGCTGCACTTCCTGACCGCCGTCTCGCGGATCGACGGCCGCCGGGACATCGAGGACCTCAGCGAGGCGTCGATCGCCCTGGCGGGGCACGTGGCGGCCAACTGGCCGGGCCGGCCGGCGCCGAAGGTGCGGCTGCTGCCGCGCCGGCTGCCCGTGACCGAGCTGGCCCGGATCATCGACCGGTCGGCGCCCGGCCTGCCGATCGGTGTCAACGAGTCGGCGCTCGCGCCGGTCTACCTGGACCTGGCCAACGAGCCGCACCTGACGGTCTTCGGCGATGCCGAGTGCGGCAAGACCAACCTGCTGCGGCTGATCGCCCGGGGCATCACCGAGCGGTACACGCCCGCGCAGGCCCGGCTGGTGATCGCTGACTACCGGCGCGGTCTGCTGGGCGTCGTGGAGGGCGACCACCTGCTGGACTACGCCCCGTCCAACCAGGCGTTCGCCCAGGGTCTCGGTTCGATCCGCAGCGCGCTGTCCAACCGGCTGCCCGGCCCGGACGTCACCACCGCGCAGCTGCGGGACCGCAGCTGGTGGAAGGGCCCGGACCTGTACATCCTGGTGGACGACTACGACCTGGTGGCGTCCGGCGGCAGCAATCCGCTCAGCGCCCTGCAGGAGCTGCTGCCGCAGGCCCGCGACATCGGCCTGCACCTGATCATCACGCGTCGGGTCGGCGGCGTGTCCCGGGCGCTCTACGAGCCGGTGCTGCAACGGCTGCGCGAGTTGGACTCTCCCGGCCTGCTGATGTCCGGCAACCGGGAGGAGGGTGCGGTCTTCGGCACGTTGCGACCGAGCCCGCAGCCACCCGGCCGGGGCACTCTCGTCCGCCGTCGGGACGGCCAGCAGCTGATCCAGACCGCCTGGTCCGAGCCGTCCTGACGAGGGTCGGTTCGGGCCGGGTCGGTCCGGTCCACGCCAGCGGAGTGGTTCGCCGGCGTCGCCGGCTCGTGATGGGTGGATCGCGGCCGTGTCGGATTCCCGTCCGGTCGGGCCGCCACGGCCGCGTTGCTGGTGGTCAGCGTGGGGAGTCAGGTCCCGCCGTGCTCCTGGTGGCGTGACCCGATTCACCACTATCCATCGAACGCGGCCGGTCAGGGCTGCGCGGGCTGGACCGGTTCCGCTACGGTCTTCACTGGAGTGTCCGTCGGTGGGGTGTTGCTGCCTTGCCGCGGGGGAGGGGCGCGGCAAAGCCGCCGCCACAACATGACGGAAGGGTGTGAAGCATGGCGTTCGAGGTCGAAGCTGCGACTCTGCATACCGCCGCGAGTGACGTGCGGTCCACGCGCAGCGAGGTCGACGGCGAGCTGAAGAAGCTGTGGAACGTAGTCGACGACCTGGCCATGGCGTGGAAGGGTCAGGCGTCCACTGGTTTCCAGTCGCTCATGCAGCGTTGGAACGAGGACACCGTCAACCTGCTGACGGCGATGGACAGCATCGCTGACCTGCTCGACAAGTCGGGTACGACGCACCAGGTCAACGACGAAGAGCAGCAGCAGATGCTGGACAAGTTCCACTCTGCTCTCAACCCGTGATCCGTAGTTAGCAGAGGAGGAAATCGTGACGATCAAAGTTGACTACGCGGTCCTCGAGAGCAGCAACCAGCAGATGCAGGCCATCTCGAAGACCATCGACGAGAAGCTGGACACGCTGCGGTCGATGCTGTCCAAGCTCCAGTGGGACGGCGAGGACCGGGCCGCCTACGAGCAGCACCAGGCGAAGTGGGACTCGTCGGTCCGGGACATCAACCGGATCCTGAACGAGATCGGCGGCGCCGTCGGCATCGCCCGCGAGAACTACGTCTCCACCGAGATGAGCAACGCCAAGGTGTGGGGCTGAGACAATCACCGGTGCGGCTCCGGTCCGGTTCGACCGGACCGGAGCCGCATTGCGTTGGCGTCGACACAGGTTCTGGGAGAGCGATGGGTACGGGGAAGTCTTACCGTTCGGCGCGGGTCACCGCCGCGGCCGTGCTGGCGTTGTGTGCCGCGATGGCCTCTGCCGTGGCCCCGGCACCCGCCCAGGCCGCCGACACGGTCCGTGGCCTGCAGTGGTATCTCGACTCGCTGAAGATCCCCCAGGCCCACAAGATCACCAAGGGCAAGGGCGTGGTGGTCGCCGTCATCGACTCCGGTGTGGACCCGTCGCACCCTGACCTGCATGGTCAGGTGCTGTCGGGTCACGGCGTGAACGCTGCCGCCGCTCCGGACGGGCGGCGCGACGACGACGCGGAGTCTGGGCACGGCACCTCGATGGCCGGCATCATCGCCGGCCGTGGCGGGAGCGCGACGCGGGAGTTGGGCATCGCCCCGGCCGCGAAGATCCTCCCGGTCTCCATGGGGCCCCGTGCGGCCGGCATCGACATGGTCCTCGCGATCCGCTGGGCGGCGGACGCGGGCGCCGACGTCATCAACATCTCCTACGGTGGCGACCCGGCTCGGCCCGACCCGGACCTGACGGACGCCGTCAAGTACGCGTTGGGCAAGGACGCGGTGGTGGTCGTCTCCGCCGGAAACGTCGAGGAGGGCGACCGTCAGGTCACCCTTCCGGCCAATATCCCCGGCGTGGTCGCCGTCTCGGGGCTGGACAAGCGCGGTGGCTTCTTCGCAGGCTCGGTGCAGGGCCCGGAGATCGTGCTCGCCGCACCCATGGAGAGCATCATCGGGCCGGCGCCCAAGGCGGTCTCGCCGAACGGCTACACGGTGGCCAGCGGCACCAGCTCGGCGGCCGCCATCCTCTCCGGGGTGGCGGCGCTGGTTCGGGCGAAGTATCCGAACCTCGACGCGGCCAACGTCATCAACCGGCTGGTCAAGACCGCTCGCGATGCCGGGCCGGCCGGTCGGGACCCGCAGTTCGGCTTCGGCGCCGTCGACCCGCTCGCCGCGCTGACCCGCTCGGTGCCGGCGGTGACGGCCAATCCGCTGCTGGAAGGCGCGGCGGCCGACCCGAACGGGCCCGGCGGTGCCGCCCGGCCCGGCGACGACGACGGCCCGGCGGTCGAGTTCGGAGTCAGCAACAGGGCCGGCGCCATCGTTCAGGTGGTGCTCTGCCTGGCTGTGCCGATTGTCGCGCTGGTCATTCTGCTGGTGGTTCTGGGGCGGCGTAAGCGGCGCGCGCCGGCGGCTGTCGGCGGCCCGCTTCCCGGCCAACCGGGGCCGCCGCCCGGTTGGCCCTCGGGTCCGCCCGGGTGGCCGACGCCAGCGGGTCAGGCCCCACCTCAATACTCCGGCCCGGGCTACGGTCCGCCGCCGGGCCAGCCGGCGCCGGGGTATCCGCCGCCGGGCTATCCGCCGGCTCAGGCCACGCCGGGCTATCCACCGGCCGGTCAACCCGCGCCGGGCTACCCGCCGGCCGGTCAACCTGCGCCGGGCTACCCGCCGGCTCCGGCCGCGCCGGCGCCGCCGTCGGGCGGCCCCGGTTGGCCGGGTGCCGGCCCGGGGCAGGCTCCACCGCCATCCGGCCCACAGCAGCAGTGAGCGCGGACCACCAGTCAGGTTTTCGGGGAGGGGACCGATGACGGACGACACGACCAAGCAGCCGGAACGGTTCGAGACAGACAACATCTACATCCCGGTTCCGATGGGCGCGGTGCCGACGCCGGGTCTGGCCGTGACCGGCTTCGAGATCGACAACGTCAACCACGCCGCGACACCGAAGGGGCTGGTCACCGCGCCCGGCGAGGCCGGTGTCAAGACCGAGTGGGACGCCACCAGCCTGGACTCGGCCATCAACTGGCTGGAGACCCATGCGGCGTACCTGAACAAGCTCTCCTACGACATGGTCGACATCCAGGACCTGATGGGTGGCGCCGCCGCTGGCGCCGCGGCCGGGGCGCCCGGCCAGGCGAGCCCGCTCGGTGGCTTCGACTGGGCCAGCCGGTTGGCCGCCAAGCATCAGGGCCTCTACCAGGGCACCGAGAGCGGCGTCCGGCGGCTCTCCCAGAGCCTGTACGACGCGGCGGAGGCACTGCGTCAGGTCAAGGAGAACTACGAGACGGCGGAGCATGCCAACGCGATGTCCGCCGCCGACATGCAGCGGGTCTTCGGCGACGTGGCCGGCAACGGCGACGGTCGCTAGAACGGGGAGGACGGCAGATGGGCCTGAGCTGGGAAGAGATGTGCCAGAAGGTCGTCATCGACGGCCGACCGGGTGACGTGGAGAGCGCCGCCCTTGGCTGGGAACAGCTGATCAAGAATCTCAACAACGTCAAGCAGAGTCTCGACACCAACATCAAGGACCTGGGCACGGTCTGGAAGGGCCCGGCGTACGAGGCGTTCAAGGGTCACGTCGAGCAGATCGCCAAGGACACCGGCAACATCGTGGCGGACGCCGAGAAGGGCACTGGCATCGTCCAGTCGCTCAAGAGCGCCGCGGAGAAGCTCACCGCCGCCCAGCGGGACTTCCCGGTGCCGGCGACCTGCGTCAACGACGTGCTGGAGGCGCGGAACGCCAAGCTGACCCTCAGCGTGGGCTTCTTCGAGGCCAAGGTGGCCCCGGACTTCCTCGGCTGGTTGGATCCGGTGACCGCGGTCGCCGACTGGATCAACGACCGGTCCGAGGAGGCGGCGGGCGTCTACCAGCGGGTCAGTGGCGACTACCAGAACATCGCCCCGGGCACCCCGGGTGATGCGAGCGGCTTCGAGAACAAGACACCGAAGACCGAGATTCCGAAGCTGGACAACGGTGGCGGCGGCGGTGGCGGGATCGGCAGCGTACCGGACATCGGCGGCAAACCGTCCGTCGGCGACCTGGGCGCCAAGCCCTCGATCGACGCCAACGGCATGCCGGACACCGGCAACCTGCCCGGCGGCTCCGGCACGCACCCCGACCTCTCCGGCGGGTACGACACCGGTTCGGGTGGCGGCTACCCCGGCACCGGTGGGGTGCCGGGCACCGGCGGTCTGGAGGACGACTACAGCAGCGGCCTCGCGGGTGCCGGCGGCGGTGGCACACCGGGTCTCGGCTCCGGTCTGGGGGGCGGTGGCCTGGGCTCCTCCGGCCTGGGCGGCGCCGGTGGGCTCGGCAGCGGCGGCGGCGGCTTGAGCGGCGGCGGCGCTGGTGCCGGCGTTCTCGCGGGTGGCGGCGCACTCGGCCGGGCGGTCTCCCCCAACA
>NZ_RCVI01000376.1:0-13787 GCF_003667455.1 Micromonospora sp. CV4
GGGTGCACGGCGCGGGACGCGGGGGGGTGCGGGCGCGGGGCTGGGAAATGCGGTGGCGCCGGCGTGGCTTCGGCGCGCAGGATGCGCGTGTGATTGAGGCGTACCCGATGCAGGTCCCTGTCCGTGCGGCCACTGCCGTGCGTCGACAGCGGCCGGTCCGGGGACGAGCCTCGACCCGGCACCGACGTCCGTGAGCGGGGCGTTCCTGGCCGGTCTGGTGGCCGGTTACGGCGTCGCCATCCCCGTCGGCGCGATCGCGATCCTGATTCTGGGCCTGAGTGCGCGTACCTCGTTTCGGGTCGGCGCGGCCGCGGCGCTCGCGGTGGCGACGGCCGACGGCCTGTACGCGGCGGTCGCCGCGCTCGGTGGCGCCGGCCTGGCCGGGATCATCGGGCCGGTCGCCGGGCCGCTGCGGGTGGTCTCCGCCGTGGTCCTGCTCGGTCTCGCCGGGCACGGTCTGTGGCGGACCTGGTCCGCCCACCGCTCGCGGCAGACGCCGGCGGCACCCGTCGGGCGTGGTCTGAGCACGCCCGGGCGGGCCTACGCGGCGTTGCTCGGGCTGACCCTGCTGAACCCGGCGACGGTGCTGTACTTCACCGCGCTGGTGCTCGGTCGTCGGGACACCGCCGACGCGGACCCGGGCGCGGCGGCGCTCTTCGTGGCGGGCGTGTTCCTGGCGTCGGCGAGTTGGCAGCTGGTCATCGCCGGCGGTGGCACCGTGGTCGGTCGGGCACTGAGCAGCCCGCGCGGGCGCCTGGTCACCAGCCTGGTCTCCAGCGCGCTGATCGCCGCGCTGGCGGTGGCCGCGCTGCTGCCGGGCTGAGCGCCGCGCCCGACCGCCCGATCTGCGCTGCCGTGCCGTACGGTCGGGCGGTGACCAGTCGACCCGCAGCCGGGGGAGGCCGGTGGGTGGAGGTCGACCCGGCCCGCGTCGGGCGCTGGGTCGAGGGCTTCGCCGACCGGCACGGCCCGCACGCCACCACCGGGCGGGAGTACGGCCTGCTGCTCACCGCCCCGGACGGGGCCACCGCCGAGCTGTACGCCCCACCCGGCGCGCCGGCCAGCGGTGACGTCCCCGGGTTCGTGGCCGCTGCCGTGGCGCCCCGCCGGATCGGCCTGCTGCTGGCCCGCAAGGGCGCGGTGGCCGTCGGCGTGGCCGAGGGCGCCGACCTTGTCGTCTCCAAGGTGGACACCCGGTACGTGCAGGGGCGCACCGCCGCTGGTGGATGGTCCCAGCACCGGTTCGCCCGGCGGCGCGACAACCAGGCCAAGGCGGCGCTGGGTGATGCGGCGGACCTGGCCGTACGCCTGCTGTTGCCGGAGGCGGCGGCGCTGACGGCGATGGTCTGCGGTGGTGACCGCAAGGCGGTGGACACGGTGCTGGCCGATCGGCGGTTGGCCCCGCTCGTGCCCCTGCGCGCCGAGCGGCTGCTCGACGTGCCCGAGCCTCGGCACGCGGTGCTCGTCGCCGCGGTGGCTGCGGCTCGTGCGGTACGGATCCGGCTGCGCGACCCGGCACCCGACTGACCTTGCCCGCTCGGGGGAGGGAACCGGCGTTCCTGGCGTTCCGCCGTGCTGCCCCTCCCGTGTCGATCATGGAGTTGTGGTGGTGGACGAAAGTTGCTCGTCCGCCCATACCGGGCACCAAAACTCCATGATCGACGGGGACGGCGACCGGGGCCAGTCTCAGAGCTGGTCGGTGCCGAAGGTGTCGCAGGTCTTCGGGTTGCCCTGGTCGTAGCCCTGCTGGAACCAGCGCTGGCGCTGCGCTGAGGTGCCGTGGGTGAACGAGTCCGGGTTGACCTGCCCGCCGGAGCGTTCCTGGATGCTGTCGTCGCCGATCGCCTCGGCGGCCTTCAGCGCCTCGCTGATGTCGGTCTGGGTGATCGACTTGAACAGCGGTTCCTGGCCGGTCTTGTCCTTGGTCTCGGTGGCGTGCTTGGCCCAGGCGCCGGCGTAGCAGTCGGCCTGCAACTCCAGCCGGACGGACGCGGAGCGGGGGCCGCTCTGGTCGCCCTGGCTGGCCTTCTCGTTGGTGCCGAGCAGGTTCTGGATGTGGTGTCCGTACTCGTGGGCGAGCACGTAGGGCTGGGCGAACTCGCCCTTGGCGCCGAACCGGGAGGCCAACTCCTCGTAGAAGCTGAGGTCGATGTAGACCTGCCGGTCGGCGGGGCAGTAGAACGGGCCGACGCCCGAGTCGGCCTGCCCGCAGCCGGTGTTCACGGCGGCCTGGAAGTAGTTGGTGTCGGTCGGCTCGTACTTCCCGTTGCCCAGCTCCGGGTACGCCTTCTGCCAGTAGCCCTGGATGCTGTTGACGTAGGCCAGGTTGCGGCAGCGCAGGTCGTCGAAGCGCTGCGGGTTGTCGCGCGAGCAGAGCTGCTCCAGGTCGGTGCCACCGGCCTGCCCGCCCTCGTCGCCGTTGGTCATCGCGTTCAGGCCGAACCCACCGCCGAGCAGCGCGACCAGCACGGCCACCACGATGCCGATCAGTCCGCCGCGACCACCGCCGCCGGGAAGTGGAATGCCGAGGCCACCGCCCCCTCCACCGCCCCGGCCCCGGTCGTTGACCTGGGAGGTGTCGAGCTCGGCCCGCTCGTTGAGTTCCATGCTGACCCCGATCGCCGTATGCCGGTGAATGTCGTGTGAATGTCGTTCTGTCCTCAAAATGCCGGACGGGGTCCGGACAGCGCTTTCGGTACCCGATGATCTTGATCGGTAATCCGGACGGGCCCTCCAGCGACGCCCGGTACACTGGTTGGGTGCTGCGCTGCGAAGGCTGAACCGCCCCGCGCCGTCGGGCCACCGAGCCCGCCGGCGGTTTCGCGTGCCCCGAGTCAGCCTTCCAGATCCCGAGAGCGAGCCCCGAACAGATGATCACTGCCACCGGCCTGGAACTGCGTGCCGGCTCCCGGATCCTGCTGTCCGACACCACCCTGCGTGTGCAGCCCGGTGACCGGATCGGCCTGGTGGGCCGCAACGGCGCCGGGAAGACCACCACGCTGAAGGTGCTCGCCGGCGAGGGTCAGCCGTACGCCGGGCAGATCGACCAGCGCAGCGCCATCGGCTACCTGCCGCAGGACCCGCGTACCGGCGACCTGGAGGTGACCGGTCGTGACCGGGTCCTCTCCGCGCGCGGCCTGGACGTGCTGATGTCCCAGATGCAGGAGATCGAGGCCAAGCTCGCCGAGGACGCCGACGAGAAGCTGGTCCGCCGCTACGGCGCGCTGGAGGACCAGTTCGCCGCCCTGGGCGGGTACGCCGCCGAGGCCGAGGCCGCGCGGATCTGCGCCAACCTGGGCCTGCCGGACCGCGCGCTCGCGCAGTCCATCGGCACCCTCTCCGGCGGTCAGCGACGGCGCATCGAGCTGGCCCGGATCCTGTTCCGGGACGCCGGCGAGAACGGCGGCGGCATCCTGCTCCTCGACGAGCCGACCAACCACCTCGACGCCGACTCGATCACCTGGCTGCGGGGCTTCCTCGCCAACCACAAGGGCGGCCTGATCGTGATCTCCCACGACGGCGCGCTGCTGGAGTCGGTGGTCAACAAGGTCTGGTTCCTCGACGCCACCCGGTCCGTGGTCGACGTGTACAACCTGGGCTGGAAGGCGTACCTGGAGGCGCGCGAGACCGACGAGCGCCGCCGCCGCCGGGAGCGGGCCAACGCCGAGAAGAAGGCCGGCGCCCTGATGGCGCAGGCCGACAAGATGCGGGCCAAGGCCACCAAGACCGTCGCCGCGCAGAACATGGCCCGCCGGGCCGAGAAGCTGATCTCCGGCCTGGAGGAGGTGCGGGTCGCCGACCGGGTCGCCAAGGTCCGCTTCCCCAGCCCCGCGCCGTGCGGCAAGACCCCGCTCACCGCGACCGGCCTGTCCAAGTCGTACGGGTCGCTGGAGATCTTCACCGACGTCAACGTGGCGGTGGACCGCGGCTCCCGGGTGGCCATCCTGGGGCTCAACGGCGCCGGCAAGACGACGCTGCTGCGGATGCTCGGCGGCCTGCTGACGCCGGACACCGGCGAGGTGCACGCCGGGCACGGCCTGCGGCTGGGTTACTACGCCCAGGAGCACGAGACGCTGGACGTGGAGCGGACGGTGCTGGAGAACATGCGCGCCGCCGCCGTCGAGCAGTCCGACACGGACCTGCGCAAGATTCTCGGCGCGTTCCTCTTCTCCGGCGACGACGTGAACAAGCCGGCCGGGGTGCTGTCCGGCGGCGAGAAGACCCGGCTGGCCCTGTCCACCCTGGTCTGTTCCGGCGCCAATGTGCTGCTGCTCGACGAGCCGACGAACAACCTCGACCCGGTCAGCCGGGAGCAGGTGCTCGACGCGATCGCCAACTACCCGGGCGCGATCGTGCTGGTCACCCACGACCCCGGCGCGGTCCTGGCGCTCAAGCCGGACCGGGCGATCCTGCTGCCGGACGGCGACGAGGACGCCTGGAGCGACGACCTGCTCGAGTTGGTCGAGCTGGCCTGACCGGTCGCGTGTCGGACGGGGCCACCCCGCCCGGCCGCCCTCAGCCGAGCAGGTCGACCAGCCGGCCGAGCACGCCGGAGCTGACCAGGATCACCACCCCGATGCCGACGAAGATCGCCGGCACCAGCCAGTGGCCGGCGCGCTCCACCAGGCGCACCACCCGGGGGTGCCCGCCCAGCCAGGCCCCGGCGGCGCACCACAGCGCGATGAGCAGCACGAAGACCAGCAGGAAGACCGCGCTGTCGGCCGGGCCGAGGGCGCGGAACACGGGTACGTAGACGGCCACGTTGTCCGCGCCGTTCGCGATCGTCACCCCGGCCACGCCGAGCGTGGAGGCCACCACGGCGGGCGCCTCGTCGTCGTCGCGCCGCACGAGAGCGCGGATCCCGAGCGCGATCGGCAGCAGTCCGAGCAGCCCGGTCCACGGGTCGGGCACCACCAGCAGACCCGCGGCGACCACCGCGCTGGCCAGTGCCAGTGTCCCGATGCCCAGATATTGTCCGGCGACGATCTGCCGGGCCCGCGGGCGGCCGGTGCGGCGGGCGCTGACGAAGAACAGCGTCAGGAGGACGATGTCGTCGATGTCGGTGGCGGCGAAGACCACGGCCGCCCCGGCTGCGGTGCCCAGCAGGTCGATCACGACCGCAGGGTACGGGTCGTCGGCGGGCACTGTCGCACGGCGATGGTGGTACGCCCGGACGGCGCGGCGGGACCGATCGCCAGGATCACTCTATCGGGAAGCTGACATTGCATAGCGTGTCGGTTGGCGAAGAGTTGATATCTGGCGCATGATCGTTCGAGACGGTCTAATAGGTGGGACCGTATCCGAACCGCACAGTCTGGGACGTGAGGACACAGCATGGCAGCCACTGGCACAGCCACCAGCACTGAGAAGGGTCGCCGGATCGTCGGAGCCGAGCGTCAGACGCTCGCCAAGGACCTGGTAAAGCGGTACACCTCGGGGGAGAGCATCCGCGCGCTGGCGGCCTCGACCGGCCGTTCCTACGGGTTCATCCACCGAGTGCTCACCGAGTCCGGGGTGCAGCTGCGTCAGCGCGGCGGTGCCCGGCGCCGCAAGAAGGCGTGACCCGACCCTCAGCGTCGTTCACCAGCGCCGTTCCCCGGGCGGTCCGGTGACCGCCGAGACGACCGGGGTCCGGCTGACCTGCGACGGGCCGGTCGCCACGGTGACGTTGTGCCGGCCCGACGTGCTCAATGCGCAGACGCCCGCGATGTGGCGCGCGATGAGCGACTTCTCCCGCGACCTGCCCGGCGACGTGCGGGTGGTGGTGGTCCGGGGCGAGGGGCGCGCGTTCTCCGCCGGTCTCGACCTCGCCGTGGCCGGCGCGTCCGGGCCGGGCTCCTTCGCCGAGCTGGCCACGCTGCCCGAGCAGGAGTGTGCCGACCGCATCGCCGAGTTCCAGGCCGGGTTCACCTGGCTGCACCGGCCCGACGTCATCTCGGTCGCGGCCGTGCAGGGTCACGCGATCGGCGCCGGGTTCCAGCTCGCTCTGGCCTGCGACCTGCGCGTCCTGACCGCCGACGCGAAGCTGTCGATGGCCGAGGTGACCCTCGGCCTGGTGCCCGACCTGGCCGGCACGAAGCGCCTCGTCGAGCTGGTCGGCTATGCCCGGGCGCTGGAGATCTGCGCGACCGGCCGGCGGTTGGACGCGGCCGAGGCGGACCGGATCGGGCTCGCCACGCTGGTCGTGCCTCCCACCGAGCTGGACGACGCCGTCCGTGACCTGACCGCCGGGCTGCTCGCCGGCGCACGGGACGCGGTGGTGGAGATCAAGGCTCTGATCGCCGGTGCGGCCGGGCGGTCGCACGCCGACCAGCAGCGCGCCGAACGGGAGGCACAGACCCGACGGCTGCGTGACCTCGCCGGCCAGGGAGAATAGTAAGGACCGTTCGGGAAGATCCGGGTTACGACCGAGGTTGTCACAGTCGTCGGGAGAATTGACCTGACGACTCGGTCCGCCCGACGACCCGGAGGTGAGTGGTGTCCAACCCGATGTCCGGCGGTGGCATGGCGGGCTGGAGCATGCTCCGGTCGATGCGTAACCGGGACGAGGTCTCCACCCACCGGCTGAAGCACGGGGTGGCCCGGCGGATCGTCGCCTTCGCCCAGCCCTACCGACGCGACATCGTGGTCTTCCTGGCCACCGTGGTCCTGGCCGCCATCATCGGCGTGGCCACCCCCGTGCTCGCCGGCGACGTGATCAACGCGATCAACCGGGGCGGCACCGAGGCCGGCCGGCTGGTGGTCAAGCTGGCCCTGTTCATCGCCGGGCTCGCGGTCGCCGACGCGCTGCTCTCGCTGGCGCAGCGGTGGTATTCCGCCCGGATCGGCGAGGGCATCATCCTCAACCTGCGCACCCGGGTCTACGACCACGTGCAGCGGATGCCGTTGCAGTTCTTCACCCGCACCCAGACCGGCGCACTGGTCAGCCGACTCAACAACGACGTGCTCGGAGCCCAGCGGGCGTTCACCTCCACCCTGTCCGGGGTGGTCAGCAACGTCATCCAGCTGGTGCTCACCGCCGCGGTGATGTTCACCCTCTCCTGGCAGATCACCGCGCTCTCGCTGGTGCTGCTGCCGATCTTCATCATTCCGGCCCGCCGGGTCGGCCGGCGGCTGGCCGACATCACCCGCGAGGCGTACAACCTCGACGCCAAGATGAACGCGACCATGACCGAGCGGTTCGGGGTGGCCGGCGCGCTGCTGGTGAAGCTCTTCGGTCAGCCCGAGATCGAGGCCCGCCGGTTCGCCGGTCGAGCCGAGCGGGTGCGCGACATCGGCATCCAGTCCGCCATGTACTCGCGAACGTTCTTCGTGGCGATGCTGCTGGTCGCCTCGCTGGCCCAGGCGCTCACCTACGGCCTCGGCGGCTGGCTCGCGGTGACCGGCGGTGTCAGCGCGGGCACCGTCGTGACCCTCGCGCTGCTCCTCACCCGCCTGTACGGGCCGCTCACCGCGCTCTCCAACGTCCGGGTGGACGTGATGAGCGCACTCGTCTCGTTCGACCGCGTTTTCGAGGTGCTCGACCTGAAGCCGGGCATCGTGGAGAAGCCCGACGCGGTGCCGGTGCCCCGGGGCGCCGGCCGAGTCGACTTCCGCGACGTGCGGTTCCGCTACCCGAGCGCCGCCGAGATCTCCCTCGCCTCGCTGGAGGAGGTCGCCACGCTCGACCGCACCGTCAACGAGCCGGTGCTCAAGGGCGTCTCGTTCAGCGTCGAGCCGGGGCAGATGGTCGCCCTGGTCGGCCCGTCCGGCGCCGGCAAGTCGACGCTGTCCATGCTGATCTCCCGGATCTACGACGTCACCGACGGGCAGGTGCTGGTCGGCGGGGTGGACGTGCGCGACGCGACGCTCGCCTCCCTGCGCGACGAGATCGGCGTCGTCACCCAGGATTCGCACCTGTTCCACGAGACGATCGCCGAGAACCTGCGCTACGCCAAGCCGGACGCCACCGACGACGAGATCTGGGCCGCCCTGGCGGGCGCCCAGGTCGCCGACCTGGTCCGGTCGCTGCCCGACGGGCTGGACACCACCGTGGGGGAGCGCGGCTACCGGTTCTCCGGCGGCGAGAAACAGCGCATCGCCATCGCCCGGCTGCTGCTCAAGGCCCCGTCGATCGTGATCCTCGACGAGGCGACGGCGCACCTGGATTCGGAGAGCGAGGCGGCGGTGCAGCGGGCGCTGTCGGTGGCTCTGGCGGGGCGTACCGCCCTGGTGATCGCGCACCGGCTGTCGACCGTCCGCGACGCCGACCAGATCCTGGTCCTGGACGGCGGGCGGGTCGTCGAGCGTGGGCGGCACGAGGAACTGGTCGCGGTCGGCGGGCTCTACGCCGAGCTGTACCGGACCCAGTTCGCGGTCGCCGACTCGCCCACCCCGTACGTGGACGCGACCGGCCCCGAGCCGGTGATCATGCCGCTGGGCACCTACGTCGCCGACGAGGCGCTGCCGCCCGCAGCCGCCAACTGACCCGGTTGGTCATCTGGCTCACCTTTCCAGCGCGGAGCGGCCACGAGTGCTCCGTTGGAGACACGGGCAGTTCGCAGGCCGCCGGTGGGAGGGTCAGGCACCGAATGGTGGGTGTGGTGAGTCGACGACGTGGACGCCCCGGGACCGCAGGAGCGCGTTGACCCGGTCCCGGGTCTCCTGGTCCGGCTTGCGCAAATTCCAGATGCGACCCACCAGGACCGCGCTGTTGGGGCCGGGCACGTCCCACGGCCCGCCATCGGGATAGACGGCCAGGGCGATCTGCCCGAAGCCGGGCCGGGTCAACCCGGCTTCGCGGATCTCCTCCCATCGGTAGCGGCGGGTGACGCGGCCGCGATGTCGGACCAGCAGTCCGGTGTGGTCGGCCAACACGGCGTCGCCCCGCTGCCACCACGCCACCAGCACCGTGGCGAGCAGAAGAGCGACCGGCACGAACGGAAAGGCGGGCGCCAGCCAGATGCCGGCGCCGACCAGCGCGGCGAGCACACCGATCGGGACGAGCACCGCGGGCCACAGCTGCGAGGCGAGCAGCTCCTCCAGATCGGGCCTCTGATCGTCGGCCATGTGGTGTTCGTTCCCCGTTCGCAGTGGAACGACACCGGTCGATCACAGTGCGAGGCAAGGCCGCTGGTCGGTTCCCCCCGGTGCTGTGGGTCGTCCTGTCCGACGTGGAAGTCCGGCGCCAGTGCAGCCTTTGGTTCGCCGAGAGGCGACGGCGGCGGTCAGGCCGCCGAGCGGTCCGGCAGACCGGTCGCCAGGCGCAGCTCGGCGAACGCGGCGCCCAGGGTCGCCGGCGTGAAGTGCGCGTTCAGCCCGCTCGGGTTGGGCAGCACCCACAGCCGCGCCCCGGCCAGCGACTCCGGCTGCGGCCCGAAGGCGGCCCTGGGCCGGCCGAAACCGATCCGGTACGCCGTCACACCCACCACCGCCACCCAGCGCGGCCGGTGCCGAGCCACCTTGTCGGTCAGAATCGCGGCACCCTCGTAGAGTTCCTCGGTGCTCAGTTCGTCGGCGCGGGCGCTGGCCCGGGCGGCCATGTTGGTGATGCCGAGGCCGAGGGCGGGCAGCTCGTCCTGCTCGCTCGGGTGCAGCAGTCGGGGGGTGAATCCTCCCCGGTGCAGCGCGGGCCAGAAGCGGTTGCCGGGCCGGGCGAAGTGCCAACCGGTCGCGGCCGACCACAGGCCGGGGTTGATGCCGACGAAGAGCACCGCCAACCCCGGCGCGAGAACGTCGGGGATGGTCCGGTCCGCGGCGGCGGCCAGCTCCGCCCGGGTCGGCCGGGGGTGCCCGGCGGCGTCGGTGGCCCGCCGGACCGGGTTGGGCGTCACAGCCCGCGCAGCGCGCCACCGTCGACCGGCACGGTGACGCCGGTCAGGTAGCTCGCGGCGGGGGAGAGCACGAACGCGGCCACGCGACCGAACTCGGCCGGGTCCCCGATGCGCCGCAGCGGGATGGTGGCCTCCGCCTCGGCGCGGGCCCGCTCCGGGTCGCCGGTGGCGGCGAACAACTGCCGGTTGCGGTCGGTGAGGATCCGGCCGGGCAGCAGGCCGACGATTCGCACGCCGCGCGGGCCGTAGTCGTCGGCGATGTCCTTGGCGACCCCCACCAGGCCGGGCCGTAGGCCGTTGGAGATGCCCAGGCCGGGCACCGGGCCGCGGGCCGACGTGGAGAGCACCAGCCCGATCGCGCCGCCCTCGGGCAGCGCGTCAGCGACCGTGCGTACCGCGCGGACGGTGCCCAGGAAGACCGTCTCGAAGGACTGCCGCCACTGCTCGTCGCTGATCACGGCGGCGTTGCCCGCGGGCGGGCCGCCGACCGAGACCAGTGCGCCGTCGAGTCGACCGAAATGCTGCCGGGCAGCCTCGACGAGCTGCCCGGGCGTCTCCGGGTCGGCGAGGTCCGCGGCCAGGCCGACCGCCCGCTCCGGGCCGCCCAGCCGCTCGGCGGCGGCGGCCACCGCGTCGGCGTCCCGGGCCGAGAGCACCACCCGGGCCCCGTCGGCCACCAGGCACTGCGCCGTCGCGTAACCGAGGCCGCGGGAGGCGCCGGTGAGCACGTACACCCGGTCGGTCAGTCCGAGATCCATGCCGCCGATCCTGCCGCATCCGGTACGCCGTCGCCACCGGCGGGCAGCGCCGCCGGTGGACGCGGGGCGGGGCGCAGCAGGCGTACCCTGCCGGCGATCTGCGCCGCGACGGCGCCGCCGGCGCGGGCGACCGCCGGCAGCCGACGCGGACGCGGCGTCGAGCGCCCGTCGTAGCGCAGGACCACCTCCCGGGCAACCAGCTCCTCGGCGCCCGCCGGGGGCAGTGCGCCCCGCTCGCGCAGGGCCCGGGCCAGGTCCCAGCCGTCGCGCAGCGATCCGACGGTGGGGCGGTTGGCGGCCCAGTCGGCGAAGGTCGACGGCCAGCCCCCGCCGAGGCCGGCGGCGAGCAGCGGCCAGTGCCGGGCCACCTCGCCGGCTCGCTTGCGCAGCAGGGCCGCCCGGGTGGCGGCCAGCGGCGCCGGTGCGAACCCGGCCGGCGGCGGTCCCCCGGCTACCAGCGCCGCGACCAGCTCCGCCTGCCGTTGGGCGAGCCGGCCCGTGGTCGGGTCGCCGGCGCGGTCGACGGCGGTCCGCGGCCCGTTGCTGGGTGGTGGCGCGCCGGTCACGTCACGGCCGGGAAGTTCGCGGCTGCGGCGAGGGCGTCCAGCTCGGCGCGGAGTTCGGCCGCGGGCGGGTAGTCGCCGTCGCGCTCCAGCAGCAGCGCCGGCGGTCGCCGCCGGGCGCAGAGCGCGCCGACCAGCTCCAGCACCGCCGGCGGCACCGGGTCGGTGTGCGTGTCGTGGTAGAAACCGCCGCGTTCCGCGCCGCCGGCCACGTGCACGTACCCGACCCGCTCCAGGGGCAGCCGGTCCAGCAACGCCAGCGGGTCGGTGCCCCGGTTGCGGGCGTTGGCGTGCACGTTCGCCACGTCCAACAGCAGCAGCGCCCCGGTCCGGTCCAGGATCTCGGTGAGGAAGTCCGCCTCGTCCAGCTCGTCGTCGGGCCAGTCGACCAGCGCGGCGATCGGTTCCAGCGCGATCGGCACCGGCAGGTCGGCCTGGGCCCGCGCCACGTTGGCGCAGACCGCGTCGACCGCCTCCCGGCTGCGCGGCAGCGGCAGCAGGTGCCCGGCTTCCAGACCACCGGCCCGGACGAAGGCGATGTGTTCGCTGACCAGCGGGGCGTCGACCCGCTGCGCCACCGCGGCCAGGTGGGCGACCCGGGCCGGGTCGACCGGCTCGGCGCCGCCGAGGGAGAGCCGCACCCCGTGCGGTACGACGGTCAGCGCGCGCTCGCGCAGCTGTGCCAGGCCCGGCGGGAGCGGCCCGGTCGCGGGCACCGACTCGGCCACCACCTCGACGAAGCGCAGGCCGGGCAGCTCGGCCACGAAGCCGGCGATCTCCGGGCGCCAGCCGATGCCGACGCCGTACGGGCCGGTCATCCGCCGCACCCACCACCGCCGCCGCAGCCGCCGCCTCCGCCGCACGAGCTGCCACCACTGCACGAGCTGCCGCCGCCGTCACCCGACGTGCCGCCCGACGACCACCCGCTGCCGGACGCCGCCTGGCGCTGGATCTCGGCCTGCTCGGCGAAGCCCGGGTCCAGGGCCCAGAGCGACGCCGTGCCGTACAGGGCCACGCCCATCGCCGCGCCGGCCGCGCCGTAGGTGGCGAACGCGGGGGACGAGGCGGGCGCCAGGTGGGTGTGCTGGCGGCGCAGGTCGCGCAGTGCGGCGCGACCGGCCCGGGTACGGTCGGGCACCCGCCACAGCACCAGCGCCGCCGCCAGCACCGCGAACATGGCGAGCATCAGGTAGCCCACCGGGCGTCCGTTGGAGAGCCCGGTGAAGAACCGGTACCCGCCGATGGCCAGCAGGCCGACGAGGCCCAGGGTCCAGTGCCGGGCGGCGGTCCGGCGCTGGTGGCTCAGCAGCAGTCCACGCTGCTCGAGCCCGGCGCGGAGCTGGTCGAGCGCGGTGCGGACCCGTTGGTCCTGAGGCAGCTCGCCGGCTCGGGCGCGCTGATGGGCGGCCCAGTGCACCGCCTGGTCCAACGGGGTGAGCCCGGTCGGCGCGGGGCCGGTGGTCAGCAGCCGACGGTCCGGTCCGACGCCGATCGCACCGGCACCGCGCAGGCCGCCGACCGCGGCGTGCACGGCGAGGCGGGGACCGCCGTTGAGGTATGCGGCCTGTTGCGGATCGAGTGGCCCCGACACGGTGTCCGAGGCGCTGGCGGGCCGGCGGAGCCGGTGCCACACCGAGAGCGCGACCAGCACGGCGGCCGCCGCGAGGTAGAGCCGGAGGAAGGTCGGGCCGGGGATGCCCCAGGTGTCGCCCGACGCGGCGTGGACGTTCATCGGCTGCTCCTGTCGCCGGAGGGTTCGGCGGCCTCATTGTGGAGCAGCGGTGCCACGGTCGTCGGCCCGGCGTCCGGGTAGGACGCTCGGTGGCGGCCGGAGCGGTCAGCGGCGGCGGACCGCCTCCTCGACCAGGTCGAGAACGGGGCCCAGGTCGCCGGCCGGCCGGCCCATCGCCAGGTGCAGCACCAGGCCGTCGTAGGCCAGCTCCAGGAACTGGGCGAGCACGTCGATCGGCACGTCCTCGCGCAGCACCCCGGCGTCGCGCTGGCGGGCCAGCCGGTCCCGGGTCGCCTCGGCGATCGCCGCGGACCGTTCCGCCCAGCGCCGGGCGAACGCCGGGTCGGTACGCAGCCGGCGGGAGACCTCCAGCTGGCTGCCGAGCCAGCCGGTGGTGTCGGGGGAGACGGCGCCGGCCAACAGGTCCCGCATCACCTGCACCAGGCCGTTGCGGGCCACCGTCTCGACCATCGCGGCGGCGTCGTCCTCGGCGACCGCGAGAAAGAGTGAGTCCTTGTCCCGGAAGTGGTGGAAGATGGCACCCCGGGAGAGCCTGGTGGCCTCCTCGAGGCGGCGTACGGTCGCCCCCTCGTAGCCGTGCCGGGCGAAACAAGACCGCGCGGCGGCAAGGATCTCCTGACGGCGCGCGTCGAGCTGGTCCTGGCTTACTCTGGGCACGCGTCGATCGTCGCAGGTCACCCCGCGTCACGCAAACCGTACGTACGGCTTGGTATATCACCCGAGCCGGCACCGCTACCATCGCCCCGTGACTGCGCCCCACACCCCCGCCGCCCCGCTCACCGTGGCCACCGTCCAGGCCACGCCGACGCCCGGCGACGTCGCCGGCAACGCGGTCGCCGCCGCCGACCTGGTCCGCCGGGCCGGTGGGCAGGGCGCCCGGGTGGCCGTCCTGCCGGAGCTG
>NZ_RCVI01000381.1:0-13623 GCF_003667455.1 Micromonospora sp. CV4
GGCCATCGCCGTGGCGCTGCCGCTGGCCGTGCCGCCGCCCAGCGTGTCGAGCAGCCCGCCCGTCATGCCCGGCACGGCCAGCGGCAGCGCCACGGCGATGGCCACCCCGACCACCGCGAGCCGGCGGCCGGCGGCGGCCAGCGGCGAGGCCTCCCACACGTCGACGTCGCGGCCGTCGCCGGTGAACCGGCGGCCGAAGCGGCGGACCCGGTCGACGTTGTCGGTGACCAGCAGCCAGAGGTACCCGGCGGCGCCCACCACGAACGGCACCGGGGGGACGCTGTCGACGTAGACGGCGACCGGCACCGAGTAGATGGCGAGCATCGGCAGCCCGGCCAGCGCCGGCCGGCGCAGACCCACCGCCAGCACATCCACCAGTACGGCCACGCCGCCGACGCCGAGCACCGTGATGAACAGCAGCGGGTCAGTGTCCGGGACTTCCACGCCGTACGAGCGCATGTCCTGCATGGAGCCGGTGAACAGGTCGGCGAAGTGCCCGAACGTGCCCGGCGTGGGCAGGAACGTGAGCAGCTCCCCGCCGCTGGGGAACAGCCAGGTCAGGGCGAGCCCCAGGGCGGCCAGCATGCCGAGGACCTGACCCCAAAGCGGCGCCCGGATCAGCCGGGTCAGCGCGGCGACCCCGGCCACCACCGCGACCGCGATCGCGGACTGGACGAGCCACGTCCAGGTCTCGAAGATGGCCGACAGCGGCGCGGCGGCGAGAAGGGTGGCGGCCGCCGCAACCGGGCCGATGTTCCGACTGGCGATCATGAGGGGAACCTTCCGTTCATCGCACGCCGCCGGCGACCGTCTCGGCCAGCGCGGCGCGCAGGGCGAACCCCTGCGAGCCCCGGCCGGCCTGCGGCCAGAGCGCCGGCAGTCGGCTGCCGTGGTCGACGCCGACCACCCGCCAGCCGCTGTGCAGCATGGCGAGCGCGGCGGCGCCGTGCACGTGCTCCGCCTCGGCCCGGGCCTTCTCGGGCAGGCTGAGCCAGGTGGAGCTGTTCAGCAGGAACCCGACGCAGGTGGCGCCGTTGCCCCGCAGCCCGGCCAGCAGCTCGGCCTCGGCCACACTCACCGCGCCGAACAACCCGATGATCAGCCCGCCGTCGGCGCGCTGCCGGACCCGTTGCACCAGGCCGGTCACCTCGGCCCGCTGGTCCAGCCGGACCTCGGCGAGGTGGTCGAGCAGCGCCCCGTCGCCGCCGGCCTCCGAGGCGTCCACGTCGACCCCCGACCCGGTGACCAGGCGCAGCTTGTAGCCGGCCTGCCGCAGGTGCACCGCGATGCTCGCGGCGGCGGAGACGGCCCACTCGAAGCTCGCCGTCGGCCCGTCGCCGCGGTGGCCGTACGCGCGGGTGTCCAGCACGACCGTGGCCCGGCTCTCCCAGGGCTGCTCCTCGCGGCGCACCATCAGCTCGCCGGTGCGCGCGGTGGACTTCCAGTGCACCCGGCGCAGGTCGTCGCCGCGCCGGTACTCCCGGGTCGCCGCGTCGTCCTCGCCGTGCACCGCCACCGAGCGGGCCCGGCTGTCGCCGCTGCCCGCGTACTCGCCGGGGAGCCGGACCGACGGCAGCGGAGCGACCTGCGGGATGACCGTCAGGTGGTCGGTGCTGGGAAACGCCCGGCTGAGCTCGCAGAGACCGAACGGGTCGGTCATCCGGACCACCAGCGGACCCACGTCGTAGCGGCCCCGCACGTCGGCGCGCACGGTGTACGCCACCGAGCTGGCCTGGTGCGCGCCCAGCCGCTCCAGCACCACCCGGGGCCGGCTGCCCAGGGCGTAGGGCAGCCGGTCCTCCAGGAGCAGGGTGCCGGTCGGCAGCCGGGAGAGGTTCTGCAGGCGCAGCACGACCCGGGAGTTGGCCCCAACCGGGACGCGGTGCGGATCCAACGACCGGTTGCACGCCAGCTTGTAGCGGCTGCGCCCGACGTATGCGGCGGCCAGCAACGGCAGGATGCCCAGCAGCACGGCAACCCGGAGCAGGTCCTTCTCGCCCAGGATGCCGGCCGAGATCGCCGCCGCGACCCCGGCGGCGAGGAACGAGCGCCCGCGGGTGGTCAGCCCGCGCAGCCCGGCACGCACGTCACGGCCTCCGCGGCTCGTAGGGCGCGCGACCGTTGCCGGTGGCGGGCCGGGTGTCGTAGGGGGAGCGCTGCCGGTCGTGTGGCAACGGCAGTCGGTGCACCAGCTCGGAGACGATCGCGTCGGTGGTGCGTCGGGCGAGCTGCGCGTCGGCGGTCGGAATGATCCGGTGCGCGAGCACCGGCACCGCGAGGGCCTGCAGATCGTCGGGGAGGACGTAGTCGCGCCCCTCCAGGGCGGCGACCGCCCGGGCGGTGCGCAGCAGCTGCAGGGTCGCCCGGGGGGAGGCGCCCAGGCGCAGGTCGGGCGCTTCGCGGGTGGCGGTGACCAGGTCGACGGCGTACTGCTTGACCGCGTCCGCGACGTGCACCTTCCGGACGGTGGCGATGAGCTGGCGGACGATGTCCGCGTCGGAGACCGGACGCAGCTCGTGCAGCGGGTCCGTGGCGCCGTGCCCGTCCAGCATCGCCAGTTCGGCGCCGGCGTCCGGGTAGCCCATCGCGATCCGGGCGGTGAACCGGTCGCGCTGCGCCTCGGGCAGCGGGTAGGTGCCCTCCATCTCGATCGGGTTCTGCGTCGCGATGACCATGAACGGGGTCTGTAGCTGGTACGTCACGCCGTCGACGGTGACCTGCCGCTCCTCCATGCACTCCAGCAGCGCCGACTGGGTCTTCGGCGAGGCGCGGTTGATCTCGTCGCCGACGACCAGGTTGGCGAAGACGGCGCCGGGGCGGAACTCGAAGTCGTGCGTCTCCTGGTTGTAGACGCTGACGCCGGTGACATCGCTGGGCAGCAGGTCGGGGGTGAACTGGATCCGCCGCACGGTGCAGTCGATGGACCGCGCGAGGGCCTTGGCGAGCTTGGTCTTGCCGACGCCGGGAACGTCTTCGATCAGGAGGTGGCCCTCGGCGAGCAGGACGGCCAGGGCCAGCCGCACGGTGGCGGTCTTACCCTCGATGACCTGCTCGATATTGGCCACGATGGCCTCGCTGGCGGCGCGGAACTCGTCGTGCGGCAGCAAGCCGCCCACCTCGTCCCAGGTCTGTTGTGTCACGGGCCTCCTCCTCGTCGCCGTCACGGCAGCTCTGTTAAGAGCACCTGGACCCGCCGTTGGGTTCGCGACGTCGAGCCTCGTTTGCCGCAGAAATCTCACTGGCCTCTCAGGCTAACCATGTTTGTCGTTCTCGCCGACCCCCGCAGGTAGTCCGTCGGTTACGCACCGATATTCGCCATCTCGGGGGACGCGTGACCGTACCGCCTCCGGGTATCCGGCGTCCCGATCCGCGTGGCTCGTCCGTCGGCGCGGGGATGCGAACCCGGGGGAGGGCGCGGTGTGGCGGGAGCGGTACGCGCGGTGGAGGCCGCCCGCCAGCTCGACGTACCGGTCATCTGGGTGTTCTGGCACAACCGCCCAGACCTGCGCAACCTCGGCGCACCCACGCTCTGGTCGTTCAAGCACCGCCTCGACCAGGCCGGCATCGGGCAGCCCCTGGACCACGGCCCGGTGCTGACCGAGGGGTCGTGGGGCGCGACGCTGGTCGACGAGCTGCGGGAGCTGGTGCGGCCCGAGGACCTGCAGGTGCAGAAGTACCGGATGAACGGGTTCCACGCCACCTACCTCGACCAGGTGCTGCGCGCGCAGGGCATCCGCACCCTCTTCTTCGGCGGGGTCAACACCGACCAGTGCGTCAGCACGACGATGGAGGACGCCTACTTCCGGGACTACGCCTCGGTGCTGCTCACCGACGCGACCGCCACCTCCAGCCCCACGTACTGCAAGGACGCGGTGGTCTTCAACGCCCAGCAGTGCTGGGGCTTCACCACCGACACCACCCGGCTCGCCGCGGCCGGGTGACCGCCCCGCGTCCCGCCGCCTGGTGGCAACCCGTCGTCGGGCCTGGCGGCGAGGTACACTGCCGGACATGGCCGGAGCTTTCCTGCTTCTTACCGGGCCGTGCTGATGCGCTGAACGCGCGACAGCACGGCGGCCCCTCCTGCGCGAGGGGCTTTTTTGTGCCCGTCGCCGGCCGGCCCGGTGGCGCCGAGACGAAGCGAAGCGGAGCGAGGAGAGACGATGAGTGAGGCAGCCGCACCGGCGGGCGACATCCCCCCGTTCCGGTACACCGCGGCCCTGGCCGACGAGATCGAGAACCGTTGGCAGGACATCTGGGCGCGCGAGGGCACCTTCCACGCCCCGAACCCGACCGGCCCGCTGGCCGACCCGGACCACCCCCGCGCCGGCGCGGAGAAGCTGTACGTGCTGGACATGTTCCCGTACCCCTCCGGCGCCGGACTGCACGTCGGCCACCCGCTGGGCTACATCGGCACCGACTGCTTCGCCCGCTACCAGCGGATGGCCGGGCGCAACGTGCTGCACGCGATGGGCTTCGACGCGTTCGGCCTGCCCGCCGAGCAGTACGCGGTGCAGACCGGCACCCACCCGCGGACCACCACGGTGGCGAACATCGAGCGGTACAAGGCGCAGCTGCGCCGGCTGGGGCTGGCGCACGACGAGCGCCGCTCGGTGGCCACCATCGACACCGACTTCTACCGCTGGACCCAGTGGATCTTCCTGCAGATCTTCAACTCCTGGTACGACCGGGACGCCGGGCGGGCCCGGCCGATCGCCGAGCTGATCGCCGAGTTCGAGGGCGGTAACCGGCCGACCCCGGACGGCCGGGGCTGGGCCGAGCTGAGCGTCGCCGAGCGCCGCCAGGTCGTCGACGACCACCGGCTGGCGTACGTCTCGCAGGCCCCGGTGAACTGGTGCCCGGGGCTGGGCACCGTGCTGGCCAACGAGGAGGTCACCGCCGACGGCCGCTCCGATCGGGGCAACTTCCCGGTCTTCAAGCGCAACCTGAAGCAGTGGATGATGCGGATCACCGCGTACGGTGACCGGCTGCTGGACGACCTGGACAGCCTGGACTGGCCCGAGCCGATCAAGCACATGCAGCGCAACTGGATCGGCCGCTCCACCGGTGCGCACATCGACTTCCCGACCGCCGGCGAGCCGGTGCGGGTGTTCACGACCCGGCCGGACACCATCTTCGGCGCCACCTACATGGTGCTGGCGCCCGAGCACGAGCTGGTCGACACGCTGGTGCCGGCCGCCTGGCCGGAGGGGACGCGGGACGCCTGGACCGGCGGGCACGCCAGTCCGCGTGCGGCCGTCGAGGCGTACCGCAAGGCGGCGGCGGCCAAGACGGACGTCGAGCGGCAGGCCGACACCAAGGAGAAGACCGGCGTCTTCATCGGGGCGTACGCCATCAACCCGGTCACCGGCGGGCAGATCCCGATCTTCATCGCCGACTACGTGCTGGCCGGCTACGGCACCGGCGCGATCATGGCGGTGCCCGCGCAGGACGAGCGGGACTGGGCGTTCGCCGAGGTCTTCGAGCTGCCCATCGTGCGGACCGTGCAGCCGTCGGAGGGCTTCGACGGCAAGGCGTACACCGGGGACGGGCCGGCGATCAACAGCGCGGCGCCCGAGCGCGGCCTGGACCTGGACGGCCTGGGGGTCGCCGACGCCAAGGCCGCGATCATCGCCTGGCTGGAGGCGAACGGGCACGGCGCCGGCGCGGTGACCTACCGGCTGCGCGACTGGCTGTTCTCCCGGCAGCGCTACTGGGGTGAGCCCTTCCCGATCGTCTACGACGAGACCGGCGCGGCGATCGCCCTGCCGGAGGAGATGCTGCCGGTCGAGCTGCCCGAGGTGGACGACTTCTCGCCGAAGACGTTCGATCCGAACGACGCCGACTCGAACCCGGAGACCCCGCTGTCGCGTCGCCGCGACTGGGTCGAGGTGGAGCTGGACCTGGGTGACGGTCCGAAGCGGTACACGCGGGAGACCAACGTGATGCCGCAGTGGGCCGGCTCCTGCTGGTATGAGCTGCGCTACCTGGACCCGACCAACAGCGAGCGGTTCGTCGACGCGGAGAACGAGCGGTACTGGATGGGCCCGCGCGGCGAGGGCGACTGCGGGGGGACCGACCTGTACGTCGGCGGCGCCGAGCACGCCGTGCTGCACCTGCTGTACGCGCGGTTCTGGCACAAGGTGCTGTTCGACCTGGGGCACGTGTCGTCGTTCGAGCCGTTCCGCAAGCTGTTCAACCAGGGCATGATCCAGGCGTACGCGTACACCGACTCGCGCGGCAGCTACGTGCAGGCCGAGGAGGTCGTCGAGCGCGACGGCGCCTACTACCTGGGCGACCTGACGGTCAACCGCGAGTACGGCAAGATGGGCAAGTCGCTGAAGAACGTGGTGACCCCCGACGACATGTGCGCCGCGTACGGCGCGGACACCTTCCGGGTGTACGAGATGTCGATGGGCCCGCTGGAGGTGTCCCGCCCGTGGGAGACCCGGGCGGTCGTCGGCTCGTACCGGTTCCTGCAGCGGGTATGGCGGGCGGTGGTCGACGAGGAGACCGGTGCGCTGCGGGTCACCGACGAGCCGGCCGACGAGGCGACCCGCCGGCTGCTGCACAAGGTGATCAACGGGGTCCGCGGTGACATGGACGGCATCCGGTTCAACACCGCGATCGCCAAGCTGATCGAGCTGACCAACGGGCTGACCCGGCTGTCGGCGACGCCGCGCGAGGTGGCCGAACCGCTGGTGCTGATGGTGGCGCCGTTCGCCCCGCACGTCGCGGAGGAGCTGTGGCGCCGGCTGGGCCACGACACGTCGCTGACGTACGCGGACTTCCCGACGGCTGACCCGGCGCTGCTGGTGGTGGACACGGTCACCTATCCGGTGCAGATCAACGGCAAGGTGCGTGGCCGCATCGAGGTCGCCGCCGGCTCGTCCGAGGAGACCGTCCGTGCGGCCGCGCTGGACGCGGTGGCCACCGCCCTGGCCGGCAAGGAGCCTCGCAAGGTCATCGTCGTCCCGGGCCGGGTGGTCTCGGTCGTCGCCTGACCGCCCTGGCGGATCGTGACGTCCGCGGAGGCGGACGCTGCGGGAAGCACGATGACTCAGAGGTATAAATATGCCTCTGAGTCATCGTGCTCGTCGGTGCGTCCGCCCGCTCCCGCGACACGCCGGCCCCCGCGCGCTGCGACACGCCGCGCCGGCGGGGCGGTGGGCTCAGGCGGTCAGCGCCGCGGCGACTGTGCGGTGGTGGGTGAGCAGCCAGTCGTGCCAGTGGCGTACCGCGCGAACGGCGCCCGCGTCGCGTAGCCGGCGCATGGCCGGCTCGTCGCGGTCGGCGCCGGCGTCGATGCTCCGCCACGTGCTCCCGATCTGGTGGAGCATCACGTCCACCAGCTCGTCCCGGGGCAGTGCCGGACCAACGGGTGCGGCGGACGCCGCGTCGTAGGCCTCACAGAGCACGCGGCAGCGCCGGCCCAGCTCGGTCGGATCGGCGCCCTCACCCAACGCCGCCCAGTGCCAGCCGGCGAACGCCACATCCTCGATCCGTCGGCCCGGCCGGGCCAGGTCCCAGTCGAGGAAGGTCACCGGCAGTGGCCCGGTCGGGAAGTCCCGATACACCGTGTTCTTCGGGGACAGGTCGCGGTGGCACACCGTCTCGGCGTCGCTAGCCAGCGCGGTGCCCGCACACGCGTCGTGCAGCCGCCGGATCAGCTCGGCCAGCCGCACCAGCGCCGGGTCGGCGAAGAACGCGGGGTCCTCCCGGTCCCGCCACGGCACCCGACCCGGGACGTAGCTGAGCATCTGCCGACCCTGGGCGTCGACGCCGAGGTGCTGGGGCGCGAGGTCCGCGCTCACCTCGGCGAGGTGGCGCAGCAGCGCGCCGACGAAGTCGAGGTTGGCCGGCAGCGTACGCCGCACCGTGTCGCCGACCCGGACCACCTCGGCGACGAAGCCGCCCGCGAGCCGCTGCTCGTTGGGCAGGTCGGTCGGCTCGGACACGGTCATGCCGGCGTCGCCCGGCGCCGCCGCTCGGCGCGCCACCACCGGGAGATCAGCACCACGCTGGCGATCAGGCCGAGGCTGGCCGGGGCGGCGGCGTACCAGTTGATGTGGCCGGGGGAGCTGACCGCGGCGCCGATCGCGGCGTACCCGAAGGCGGTCGGCGCGGACGCGAGCACGCTGCCGACCAGGAACGGCAGCACCCGGGCGCCGGTGGTGCCGTAGCCGTAACTGACCAGACCGAAGCCGGCGATCGGCAGCAGCCGGACGGTGACCACGCCGAACACGCTCTGCCGGGCGAACCAGCCGTCCAGGCGGGCGAGCCGGCCGCGGACCCGCTCGGCGACGAACTCCCGGCCGAGCAGCCGGCCGACCGTGAAGCCGACCGCCGCCGCCACCAGCGCGGCGCCCAGGGCGTACGCGGCGCCCTCCAGCGGACCGAAGATCGCGCCGGCGGCGAGCGTGATGAACGTCCGGGGGACCAACGCGACCAGCAGCAACGCGCCGCCGAGGACCGCCGCCACCGGGGCGAGGTCGCCGAGCCGGTCGGCCAGCCGCGGCAGCTGCGCCGGGTCCGGCCTTGGTACCAGGAGCAGCAGCAGCCCGCAGAGGCCGATCAGCAGCACGAGCAGGGCGAACCGGGCGGCCGACGGCTGCCGGAGCAGCCGCCGGACGGCCCGGATCATGCCCGGGCGGCGGCCACTGCGGCGCGGCGCTCGTTCCGGAGCCGGTCCGACCAGGTGTCGTCCAGCGGCGGAAGCTGGTGCGCGCCGGTGGCCCAGCGCAGCAGCAGGTCGGCCAGGGCCGGGTTGCGGGCCAGTGCGGGGCCGTGCGAATAGGTGCCGAGCAGCTTGCCGCGCCAGGCGCCCTCGGTGCTGCCGTCGTTGCCGACCCCGGCGCTGACCCGGGCCAGCGGCGCGACCTCCGGGCCGAGGTGGGTGCGGCCGCCGTGGTTCTCGAAACCGGTCAGCGCGGGCAGGCCCAGCCGCGGGTCGATCTCGCCGGCTAGCTCGCCGACGGCCCGGCTCGGGCCCCGGTCGGACTGCAGGTCGAGCAGCTCCAGCCCGCGGCACTGCACACCCTTGGCGAAGAAGGAGGTGCCGAGCAGCTGGTAGCCGGCGCAGACGCCGAACACCACCGAACCCTGGGCGACCGCCCGGTGCAGGCCGCCGTCGGCGATGAGCCGCTGCGCGCCCAGCGCCTGCGGACCGTCCTCGCCGCCGCCGACCAGGTAGATGTCGGCGGTCGCGGGTAGCCGCTGGTCGGAGCGGACCTCCAGCACCTCGACCGGCATGCCGCGCTGGCGGGCCCGCCGGGCGAGGATCAGGGCGTTGCCCCGGTCGCCGTAGGTGGAGAGCAGGTCGGGGTAGATCCAGACGATGCGCAGGCTCTCAGTTGACACGGTCCAACTCCGCTCGGATGTCCTGGAACGCGGTGTAGTTCGCGATGACCTCCAGCCGCCCCGGCGGGACCGATCGGATCGCGTCGTCGAACGTGCGCACGTGCTGGAACGGCACGTCGTTGACGTCCAGCCGGACCGCCAGGTCGTACGCCCGGTCGCCGGTGATCAACACCTGCCGGCCGCGCAGCGGGGCGAAGTCGACGTCGAAGAGCCAGGAGGTGTCCAGCCCGTCGGGGTCGCGCGCGTTGATGGAGAGCAGGGTGGGCGCCTCGTCGGCCATGTCGAACGCCTCCAGCCAACTGGCCGGGTTCTTGGCCAGCAGCAGCCGGATGTTGCGCCCGTCCTTGTCGACCTGCGCGTAGCGGCCGGCGACCGAGGTGACGATGCCGAGGCGGGACACCGCGTCGACCGGGCGGACGCCGAACTCGGCGGCCACGGCCAGCGCGGTCGCCGCGTTGCCGAGGTTGACCTTGCCGGGCAGCTGGAGGGAGACCTTGTGCCAGGCGCCGGTGGGGTCGAGCACGCCCTCGTCCTCGACGACCCACTGCGGCTCGGGCCGGCGCAGCGGGCAGCCGGTGCACCACCACTGGTCGCCGGAGCGCTGGATGGTGGAGCCGCACTCGGGGCAGACCCAGGAGTCGTCGTGCCAGCGCTGGCCGGCGCTGAACCACGTCACGTGCGGCGGGTTGATGCCGCGCGCGGGGTCGGCCGGCGGGGTGGCGGCCCAGACCACCATCGGGTCGTCGGCGTTGGCCACCACCCGCACGTCGGTGTGCCGGACCAGCGCCGCGCGCCAGAGCTGCGCCATCATGGCGACCTCCTTGGCCCGGTCGAGCTGGTCGCGGGAGAGGTTCAGCAGCGCGACCACGTGCGGCTCGGTCGCCTCCAGCACCTGGGCGAGGTAGTGCTCGTCGACCTCCAGCACCGCGTACGGGGTGCTGCCCGCCTTGGCCAGCGCCGAGGTGTGCCCGGTGGGCATGTTGGCGCCGAACGAGTTGGTCGCGACCCGGCCGAGTACGCCGACCGCGGCGGCGGCCAACCGGGTGGTGGTGGTCTTGCCGTTGGTGCCGGAAACGAGCGCGATGGCGCGCCCGGCCGACAGGTGGGCCAGCAGGTCCGGGTCGATCTTCAGCCCGATCCACCCGCCGATGACCGAACCGTCGCCACGGCCGGCCGCCCGGGAGAGCGCCGCGGCAGTCCGTGACACGGAGCTGGCCACCTTGGCCCGTAGGGGCATTTTCGCGTCCGTCACGCGAGCGAGGTTACCGGACCGCCCACCCCACCAGATCGCCGCCGACGGCGAACCGTTCGGTTGTGGTGCGGACGCGGGCGGCCGGGTCGGCTTCCACCGGATGGAGTCGATCAATGTCGGAAAGCGGACCACGCCGGGCGGCAGCCCTGGCCCTCCACTCCGCTCCACCCCTTGTGACGTGCGGTTTTGCTCATGGATCGGGCGCGCCACGCGGTCGAATCTGGTTGCAGGTGGAGGGAAGTGGAGTAGAGTGGGGCCCAATGGTGAGGCCGGGAGGGCTCACCGGCCCGGGGGGTCAGCGGCGCCGCGAACGCCGCTTAAGGGCGAGGGGGTAGGGCCGGTGTTTCTCGGCACCCACACTCCACGCCTGGACGACAAAGGCCGGTTGATCCTTCCGGCCAAGTTCCGGGACGAGCTGGCGGGGGGTGTCGTGATCACCAAAGGGCAGGAGCGCTGCCTCTACGTCTTTCCGACACCGGAGTTCCAGCGGATCGCGGAGCAGTTGCGCGCGCAGCCGATGACGCACAAGGCGGCCCGGGCCTACAGCCGGGTCTTCTTCGCCAGCGCGCACGACGAGGTGCCGGACAAGCAGGGCCGGGTGACCATCCCGGCTCACCTGCGGGCGTACGCCGCGCTCGACCGCGACCTGGTCGTGATCGGCGCGAGCACGCGGGTGGAGATCTGGGACCGGGTCGCCTGGGAGACCTACCTCGCCGAGAGCGAAGACGACTTCGCCGACATCGAGGAGGGGGTGCTGCCCGGCGGTCTGTAGGGCGGAACGGCGCCCGACGTACTGCGAGATCTCCAGCCGCTTTCGAGTTCCTGGCATCCCTTCCCCGGTGCCAGGCGCACGATCCAGTCATCGGGTCCGAACCCGGTGCCGGGCGGGAGCGGATGGGGATCTGGCGGTACGACGGCAGCGCCGTCCGACGACAGGCGCATGGACGAACGGACGTTTCAACCAGTGGGGGTCAACATGGGGGAGCTGCGCGGCACGCACGTGCCGGTGCTGCTCGAGCGGTGTCTCGAGCTGCTGGCCCCCGCGCTGGGTCGGGGCGGCCGCACGGTGCACGTCGACGCGACGCTCGGCCTGGCCGGGCATGCGGAGGCGGTGCTCGAGGCGAACCCGGAGACGGTCCTGATCGGGCTCGACCGGGACACCGAGGCCCTCGCCCACGCGCGGGTCCGGCTGGCCCGTTTCGCCGACCGGGTGCACCTGGAGCACGCCGTCTACGACGAGCTGCCCGAGGTGCTGGACCGGCTGGGCTATCCGGGCATCGACGGGATTCTGTTCGATCTGGGTGTCTCGTCGCTGCAACTGGACGCGCCCGACCGCGGGTTCGCGTACGCCCAGGACGCGCCGCTGGACATGCGGATGGACCAGACCCGGGGGGTGACCGCCGAGGAGGTGGTCAACACCTACGCGCATCCGGACCTGGCCCGGGTGCTGCGGGTCTACGGCGAGGAGAAGTTCGCCGGCCGGATCGCCTCGGCGATCATCCGGGAGCGGGAGCGCGCCCGGATCACCTCGTCCGCGCGGCTGGCGGAGCTGGTCCGGGACTCGATTCCGGCGCCAGCCCGACGAACGGGTGGACACCCGGCAAAGAGAACGTTTCAGGCTTTACGGATCGAGGTAAACAAGGAGCTGGCAGCGCTGGAGTCAGCGCTGCCGTCCGCGCTCGACGCACTGACCGTGGGCGGTCGCATGGTGGTCCTGTCCTACCACTCGTTGGAGGACCGGCTCACCAAGGTGGCGCTCGCGGATCGGGTCCGCAGTAAGGGCCCGATCGACCTCCCGGTCGAACTACCCGGGTCCGGTCCGACGTTCCGGCTGCTCAGCCGGGGCGCCGAACTGCCCGGGGAGGCGGAGGTCGCCGCGAACCCACGAGCCGCCTCGGTGCGGTTGCGGGCCGCGGAGCGACTCGACCCGAACGCGACACAGCAGGGGCGGACCGACCGCGAACGGTCCCGCCGACGGGTGAAGGCGATGCACCAACCGGGGACGGGGTCCGCGGGATCCGTGGGGGATCCAGGGACGCCGGGGGACGACAGAGGGACGGATGTAGAGGGGGAGGGACATGAACATTGACAAGCGCGACCGCCGGGACGTCACCGGCGGCGGGCAGCGCGCACCGCGGTCGGGGGGCCGGACCGCGGCGGAGCGGGCTCCGCGCGTGGGAGACGGTACGCCACGCATCGATCGAGTGAAGCGGCAGGGGGAGGCTCGCGCCCGGGGGGCGCGCGAGTTTCCCACCCAGGGCACCGCCGCGCTGCGTCCGGCCGAGAAGGCCGGCGTCGCGGCGAGCGCCCGTCCGCCCCGGCTGCGGGTGGCGCCGCCTCCGCCGGTGTCGGTGCCGCGCGCGCCGTTCGCGGCGCTGATCGTGGTGCTGGTGGTCGGCGGGGTGCTGGGCATCCTGGCGGTCAACACCAAGATCAATGAGAACGCGTTCCGACTGGAGAAGCTGCAGCAGCAGCAGGCCCGACTGGACCTGGAGAAGCAGCAGCTCGACAAGCAGATCGCCGAGGCCAAGGCGCCGGGCAACCTGACCGCCGAGGCGCGGCGGCTGGGCCTGGTGGACGCCGGTGAGCCGGCGTACATCCGGCTGCCCGACGGCCGGACCATCGGCGTGCCGAAGCCGGCGACCGGCGAGCCGTCGGTGACCAGCCAGCAGGGCACTGGAGGCTGACCGGTGCCACCGAGGTCGGACGAGCCGCGCCGGGATCCCAAGGGGTCCCGGCGCGGCTCTTCACGTGACAGCGGACCCGTCGACGGGGAGCCGCGCCCCGGCGAGCCGGGTATCGGCGGTATCTCCGGCGCCCGCGCGTACACCCCGCGGGGCCGGACGGTGCGCGAGGAGCGCGGCACTCCGCCGCGCAGCGGGGGCGCCGAGCAGCGGCGTACCCCGCGCAGCACCCGTTCCGGCGACCCGTTCCGGCCGGCGTTGCAGGTGCTCGACGGCGGCCGGGCGGCCGCCCGTTCGGGCCGGCGGGACGCCCCGGCGGCGGGACGCGGC
>NZ_RCVI01000378.1:0-13607 GCF_003667455.1 Micromonospora sp. CV4
CCCCACGACCCCCTCCTCCCCCAGCGAAAATCGGCTTGGGTGACACTACTTCGGTCCGAAGACTATGCGGCGGTCGGAGTCGGCGGGTGGGCATTCGCCTGTCCGAGGGGCCGCCAAGTGTTTCCGTTAGCCAGCGTGGGCAGACGAGGGAGCGTGCAGATGGATTTCGACGTGACGGTTGAGATCCCCAAGGGTCACCGGAACAAGTACGAGGTGGACCACGCGACCGGCCGGATCCGGCTGGACCGCACCCTCTTCACGTCCACCCAGTACCCGGCGGACTACGGGTTCATTGAGGGCACGCTGGGCGAGGACGGCGACCCGCTGGACGCCCTGGTGCTGGTCCCCGAGCCGACCTTCCCGGGCTGCCTCATCCGCTGCCGCACCATCGGCATGTTCCGGATGACGGACGAGAAGGGCGGCGACGACAAGGTCCTCTGCGTGCCCTACGAGGACCCGCGTCAGGAGCACCTGCGCGACATCCACCACCTGGGCGAGTTCGACCGGCTGGAGATCCAGCACTTCTTCGAGGTGTACAAGGACCTGGAGCCCGGCAAGTCGGTGGAGGGCGCGACCTGGGTCGGCCGCACCGAGGCCGAGGCCGAGATCCACGCCTCCTACCAGCGGGCCCGCGACGCCGAGGCCCGCGGCGAATCCACACACTGACGTTCTCTGACGTGCCGGGCCCGGGAGCCGCTCAACCGAGCAGCCCCCGGGCCCGGTCGTACAGGTCGAGCACCGCGCAGGCGATCGGCACCACGGCGACCACCAGCGCGGTGTCGGTCAGGTCCGCGATCCGGCCCAGGTACGGCGAGACCGGCCGGTGGGCGTACCCGGTGCCGGCCGCGACAGCCACCAGGGCCAGCGCCGCCCCACCGAGGACCAGTGCCAGGCGCCCGGCGTCGTCGGCCCGACCGACCAGCACCGCGCCCAGCACCGCGTAGCCGGCCAGACCGGCGAGCACCGCCGGCACCCGGTGCCGCAGCGCCACGAACAGCCGCGACCGCAGCAGCAGCACGGCCGAGGTCACCGCCACGAGCACCCGGCCGGCGGTCCCGCCGGCCACCCCCAGCACCGCCGCCGCGGCCACCGCCAGTAGGGCGTGCCCGAGCAGCATTCCGGTGAGCATCTCCTCGGTGCGGGTCACCGCCGCGTGGACCCGGCTCCGGTCCGGCAGGTCCCGGGCCGGCTCCGGCTCCGCCGCGGGGGCGGCGGCCGGCAGGGTGATCGGCGGCAACGGCAGCTTGCCCAGCCGGATGGCCAGCAGCGGGATCGCCCCCACGGCGAAGACCAACGTGCTGATCAGCACCGCCGCCGTGCCGGCCGGGGTCAACAGCAGCCCGCCGAGCGCCACCCCGGCACCGAGCAGCCCCACCGTGACGCCGGCCACGAAGACCCGCAGCCGGCTGGCCACCCCGAGCAGCCCCAGCAGCGCGACCAGCAGGAGCGCCGCCGAACCGGCCAGCAGTTCGGGCGCGCCGACCCAGCGCACCGGCCCGAAGAGGCCGACCGGGTCGCCCGAGCCGACCGCGAGGGCGCCGGCCACGAACGCGTACGGCAGGGCGTAGCCGCCGAGCGTCGCCCCGGCGGCACCGTCGCCGTTGGCGCGGGAGGCGACCGTGCCAGCCACCGTGAGCAGCACCGCCACCACGGCCGCCGCCAGCCAGCCGCCGCGGTGCGCCGGACCGCCGGCGAGCAGGGCGAGCAGCCCGACGGCGAGCGGCACCGCGGCACCGGCCAGGCCGGCCGTCCGGGTGGCGGTGGGCGACCAGGCGCCGCCCCGGCGACGGGCGCCGTCGGCGATCGCCTCCACCACGTCGTCGTACTCCAGCTCGGGCCAGTGGGCGCGGGCCGGCACGAGGTGGAGCACCTCACCGTCGCGGATCCCCTGCGGCAGCAGCGCCTGAGCGGTCGCCAGCAGCGCGCCGTCGGTGCGGCGCAGGACCCAGCCGCCGTGCCGTTCGCCGTCGTCGGCCAGCCCCTCACCGGCGTGCCGGAGCACGTCGGGCAGCAGCTCGGCCAGGGGCACCTGCTCCGGCAGGGTGACGTCCACCCGTCGTTGCGGCGCGCTGATGGTGACGCGGGCCAGCCCGGTTGTCATCGACTGGTCTCCATATCGAGGGGGATCAGAGGCTGCGCGGACGACAGGACTTTACCTACCATGAGCCAGGCTCGGGTTACCCAGCGCTGTCAGGAGGCCGAGTGTCCACCGTCGTCATCAAGCGCCCGCCCCGCCGGCCGGCGCCGGAGATCCCGACCGGTGAGCTGCCGGTCGAGGCGCCGCCGGAGATCCCGGCGGTGACCGGTGGACGGTGGCAGCAGATGCTCATGCTGCTGCCCATGCTCGGCGGCACGGTGGCGATGGCGATGATGTTCGGCCGGGGCGGCGGCGCCTACTCGTACGTGGTGGGCGGGATGTTCGGGCTCTCCTCGTTGGCGATGCTGGTGACCTCCTGGGGCAGCGCGTCGGGCACCCCCAAGAAGTCCGAGATGATGGCCGCCCGCCGCGAATACCTGCGCCACCTCGCCACGCTGCGCGGCCGGGTCCGGCGGACCGTCGGGCAGCAGAGGGCCGGGCTCTACTACCGACACCCGGACCCGGGTCGCCTGTGGTCGACGGTGGACAGCCACCGGGTCTGGGAGCGGCGGCCCGCCGACCCGGACTTCGCGGTGGTCCGGGTCGCGGTCGGCCCGCAGACGCTGGCCACCCCGCTCGTCCCACCGGTGACCCGACCGTTGGAGGAGTTGGAGCCGATGACCGCCGGCGCGCTGCGTCGCTTCCTGGACGCGTACTCCGTGGTGCCGGACCTGCCGGTGGCGCTGTCGCTGCGCAGCTTCGCCCGCGTGTACGTACGGACCGGCCCCCGCTCCGGCGGTGTCCCGGCCACCGGCGGGCCGCCCACCGGTGACCAGGCCGCGCAGGCGCTGGTCCGGGCGGTGCTGACCCAGCTGGCCGTGTTCCACGCGCCCGACGAGCTGCTGGTCGCGATCTGCGCCGGGCCGGAACGCCGGGCCGTCTGGGAATGGGTGAAGTGGCTCCCGCACGCCCACCATCCCGGCCGCACCGACGCGCTCGGCCCGGTCCGGCTGGTCACCAGCTCCGCCGCCGAGCTGGAACGGCTGCTCGGCGACGTGCTGACCAGCCGGTCCCGGTTCAGCCCGGCCGGCCCTGCCACCGACGGCCCCCACGTGGTGGTCGTCCTCGACGGCGGCGACCTGACCGGCGCCACCGACCTGACCGGCGACGGCGGCATCGACGCGGTCACCGTTCTGGACCTGGACACGCCGCCGCCGCGCCTGCTCGACCGGTACGCGCTGCTGCTGGAGCTGCGCGGCCGGCGGCTGCACTCCTGGTCGATCGAGGGGCAGGCCGAGGTGGGCAGCGCCGACCAGCTCGACCCCGCCGACGCCGAGGCGGTCGCCCGACGGCTGGCGCCCTTGCGGCTGGCCGGCACGGCGCGTGGCCCGGACGCCCCGCTCCAGGCCGAGCTGGGCCTTCCCGAGCTGCTCGGCCTCGGCGACCCGGAGAGCTTCACGGCCGAGCAGGGTTGGGCGCCGCGCTCGGCCCGGGACCGGTTGCGGGTGCCGATCGGGGTGGGCGTCGACGGCGGCGCCATCGAGCTGGACCTCAAGGAGTCCGCCCAGGACGGGATGGGCCCGCACGGCCTGCTCATCGGAGCCACCGGCTCCGGCAAGTCCGAGCTGCTGCGCACGCTGGTGCTGGGGTTGGCCGTCACGCACAGCTCCGAGCAGCTCAACTTCGTGCTGGTCGACTTCAAGGGCGGCGCCACCTTCGCCTCGTTCGACCGGCTGCCGCACACCGCTGCCGTGATCACCAACCTGGCCGACGCGCTACCCCTGGTCGACCGGATGGTGGACGCGATCAACGGGGAGCTGATCCGCCGCCAGGAACTGCTGCGGCGGGCCGGCAACTTCGCCAGCGTGCGCGACTACGAGCGGGCCCGCGCGGCCGGCACCCCGCTGGCGCCGCTGCCCTCCCTGCTGCTGATCTGCGACGAGTTCTCCGAGCTGCTCTCCGCCAAACCCGACTTCATCGACCTGTTCGTGCAGATCGGCCGCCTGGGCCGGTCACTCGGCGTGCATCTGCTGCTGGCCAGCCAGCGCCTGGAGGAGGGGCGCCTCCGGGGGCTCGACACCCACCTGTCGTACCGGATCGGGTTGCGGACCTTCTCCGCCCTGGAGTCCCGGACCGTGCTCGGGGTGCCGGACGCGCACGAGCTGCCCCGCTCGCCGGGCCACGGCTACCTGCGTGCCGGCACGGACCCGCTGGCCCGGTTCCGGGCCGCGTACGTCTCCGGCGCGGTCCGCCGCCGGACCGCGCCGGCCGGGGCCACCGCCGGGGGTGGCGCCCGCCTGCTCACGTTCACCACCCACGTCGTGCCGGTGCCCGAGCCGGCCAGCCCGGTCGCGCCCGCCGTGGCTGAGGAGGAGAGCGGCCGCGAGACCCTGCTCGACCTGCTGGTCGACCGGCTCGTCGGGCAGGGCCCACCCGCCCACCAGGTCTGGCTTCCGCCGCTCGGCCAGCCGTCGGCCCTGGACGACCTGCTCGGCCCGGTCGAGGTCGACCCGGCGCGTGGTCTCACCGTGGGCAACCCGGAGCTGCACGGCGCGCTGGGGGTGCCGGTGGCCATGGTGGACAGGCCACTGGAGCAGCGCCGGGACCTGCTCTGGCTGGCGTTGGACGGCGCGGCCGGGCACGTCGCGGTGGTCGGGGCGCCGCAGAGCGGCAAGTCCACCGCGCTGCGCACGCTGATCTGCGCGCTGGCGCTCACCCACACCCCGGCCGAGGTGCAGGTCTACTGCCTCGACTTCGGCGGCGGAGGGCTGGCCGCGCTCCGCGACCTGCCGCACGTGGGCGGGGTGACGGGCCGCGCCGACCCGACGGCGGTGCGGCGCACCGTGGGCGAGATGACCACCCTGCTGGCCGACCGGGAACGCCGCTTCGCCGAGCTGGGTGTGGAGTCGATGGCCGCGTACCGGCAGCGCCGGGCCTCGGCGGGGACGGCCAGCCAGCCGGGGGCCGACCCGTTCGGTGACGTGTTCCTGGTGATCGACGGCTGGAGCACGGTGCGCGGCGAGTACGACGACCTGGAGCCACTGGTCACCGAGCTGGCCACCCGGGGCCTGTCGTACGGGCTGCACGTGGTGGCCACGGCGCTGCGCTGGCTGGACTTCCGGCCGGCGATCCGGGACCTGTTCGGCTCCCGGCTGGAGCTGCGCCTCGGCGACCCGGCCGACTCGCTGGTGGCCCGGCGGGCCGCCGCGAACGTGCCCGAGCGGCCGGGTCGGGGGGTGACCGCGGAGAGCCTGCACTTCCTCACGGCGCTACCCCAGCTCGCCGCCGCTGGCGGGGACACCGCAGACCTGGTCAAGCGGGTCGCCGGCAGCTGGGCGGGTCCTCCGGCGCCCCGGGTGCGGCTGCTGCCGCCGGTGCTGCCGTACGCCGAATTGGACCTCGCGGCGACGACCGGGTTGCGGCTGCCGATCGGCATCGCCGAGGCGGACCTGCGCCCGGTGCTGCTCGACTTCGCCACCGAGCCGCATTTCGTGGTCTTCGGGGACGCGGAGTGCGGCAAGTCGTCGTTCCTGCGTGCGCTGGCCACCTCGATCATCACCCGGTTCGCCCCGGAGCAGGCCCGGGTGATCCTGGTCGACTACCGGCGCAGCCTGCTCGGCGCCATCGAGACGCCGCACCTGATCGGCTACGGCACCGCTGCGGCGCGCACCGCCGAGCTGATCGAGTCGGCCGCCGGCTACCTGGAGCGGCGAGCCCCGGGTCCGGAGGTCACCCCCCAGCAGTTGCGTGACCGGTCCTGGTGGTCCGGGCCGGAGCTTTTCGTGCTGGTGGACGACTACGACCTGGTGGCGGCCGGTCCGGCGAACCCGTTGCGGGCCCTGGAGGAGCACCTGCCGCACGCGCGCGACGTCGGCCTGCACCTGGTGCTGGCCCGCCGGTCCGGCGGCGCGGGCCGGGCCCAGTACGAGCCGATCGTGCAGCGCCTGCGAGAGCTGTCCACGGCCGGCCTGGTGATGGCGGGCAGCCCGGAGGAGGGCGCACTGGTCGGTCCGGTCCGGCCCGGGCCGCTGCCACCCGGCCGTGGCCGGTTGGTCACCCGGCGGGACGGTGTACGCCTCGTCCAGCTCGCTCAGCTGCCACCGACGTGACCCGTCTCCCCGGTTCCTCCCGTGACAGGTGGGGAAACCGGTAATCTCCGATCGTCATGGTTCCGTCGGGATGAGGGCTGAGGATGTGACTGGGGTTCGGCACAGCTGTCCGGCAGCGGCCCGACGGGCGACCGGCCGGATGCTGCTCGGTGTGGTGGCGGTGCTCGCCGTCGCGGCTCCGGCCGCGGCCGTCGCGCCCGTTTCCGTGCCCGCCACCGGTGGTCAGCTCGCCGGCGCGCCGATGGCGTTCGCCCCCGGTGACAGCGTGAGCCGCACCGACCAGGTCCGTGACGAGCAGTGGCAGCTCGACGAGCTGCGCGCCGAGACGGCCTGGCGCAGCTCGACCGGGCGGGGTGTGACCGTCGCGGTCATCGACTCCGGAGTGGACGCCAGCCATCCCGACCTGGTCGGCCAGGTGCTGGCCGGCACCGACCTGGTCGGCCCCGACGCCGCCGGCCCGGATCCGGTGGGGCACGGCACCACCGTCGCGGGCCTGATCGCCGGTCGGAAGGACGACAAGCGGGGAGTGGTCGGGCTGGCGCCGGACGCCCGGATCCTGCCGGTACGCGTGCTCGACGACGAGAACCGGTACGACGACGCGCTGATCGTCGCCCAGGGGGTGCGTTGGGCGGTCGACCACGGCGCCAGCGTGATCAACCTGTCGCTGGGAGGCAGCGGCGACAGCCCCGCCCTGGCCGCGGCGCTGGACTATGCGTTCGCCCGGGACGTGGTGGTCATCGCCTGCACCGGCAACCTGGCCACCTCCACCAACTCCAAGGTCTGGTATCCGGCCCGCGAGCCGGGCGTGATCGCGGTCGCCGGCCTGGAACGCAGCAGCGACAATCTCTGGTCCGGTTCCATCACCGGCCGCGCGACGGTGCTCACCGCTCCCGCCACCGGCCTGGTCGGCGCCCGTCCCCCGGGCGGGTACTGGCGGGTGCAGGGCACCAGCTTCGCGGCGCCGCTGGTGACCGCCACCGCCGCGCTGGTGCGGTCCCGTTACCCGCGGATGCCCGCCGGCGAGGTGGTCAACCGGCTGCTGGCCACCGCGCGCGACCTCGGCCCGACCGGGCGGGACGACCGCTTCGGGTACGGGATGGTGGACCCGGTGGCCGCGCTGACCGCGCAGGTCCCGCCGGTGACCGTCAACCCGTTGGACGACCTGACGTCGCCGGGCGTGGTCGGCTTCGGCCCGGCCCCCGGTTCCGCCGACAACGACCCGGTGACCGGCGCCGGCAGCGACCCGCTCGGCCTCACCGCACCCCGGCAGCAGACCCGGTGGACGGCCCGGGCGGCCGGCGCGCAGGCCGAATCCGCGCCGGAGCGCCTGTGGACCGGCGCCGCGCTCCTCGTCGCCCTGATCACCGGCGCGGCGTTGATGGTGCGCCGGTTCCGCCAGCGGGCCCGCTGAATCGCCGCCGGAGCCGCAGGGCTGAGCGCACCGTCGGTGGGGTAGAACCGTCCCCATGAACACCCCCGGCCCGCGCACCCTGGACCGCGCCCACCACCCGTCCTGGTGGTGGCGGCGCCGCCTCGACCCGGACCATTCGCTGGGCCTGCGGCTGACCCTGGCCGCGGCGGCGGCGTTCCTGGTGCTGGTGCCGTTCGCGCTGCTCGCCCTGTTGGTGCTCGGGGGCTGGGCGCCCCTGCACCGGCTGGACGCGACGGTCACCGACGCGCTGCACGGCTACGCGGTCGACCATCCGGCCTGGGTCGCGGTGATGCGGATCTGGACCGAGGTGTTCGCACCGATGCCGCTGCGGGCCGTCGCCCTGCTCGTGGTGATCTGGCTGCTGCGCCGGGGAGCCCGGCGGCTCGCCCTGTGGGTGACCACCACCATGGTGGTGGGCGGGTTGATCGGCCCGCTGCTCAAGCTGCTCGTCGGCCGGGACCGGCCGGACCTGCTCGACCCGGTCGCCCGGGCCGCCGGCTACGCGTTCCCCTCCGGGCACGCGCTGAACGCCACCCTGACGGGCGGGGTGCTGCTGATGGTGTTGCTGCCGTACGCCCGGCGGGGGCGGTGGCGGGTCGCGCTCTGGGTCGCCGCGCTCCTGGTCGCCGCGCTGACCGGCCTGAGCCGGGTGGCACTCGGCGTGCACTGGGCCAGTGACGTGCTGGGCGGGTGGCTGCTCGGTACGGCGGTGGTCGCCGCGACCACGGCCGCGTTCACCAGCTGGCGGGCGCACACCGGCCTGCGCCCGGTCCAACCCACCACCGAAGGCGTCGCGCCGGAGGTCGAGCGGCACCCCGAAGCCACCTGAGGCGTGCGTACGGCGTCGGCCGGGTACTGGCCGGCCCATGTCCGACACCGTGGTCCAGATCGTCCGGCGGGTGCTGCTGCCGGTGACCCTCCTGCTCGGCGTCATGGTGCTGCTCGGGGTCCTGGTCACCCGGGTGTTCGCCCGGACCTGGCCGTTCACCGTGGAGGACGGGGTGAACCGGGAACTCGCCGCCGACCGCACCAACGGCTGGAACGACGTGTCGCTGGTTTTCAGCACGCTCGCCAGCACCCAGATGATCGTCGTGGTCACCGTGCTGGTGGCGCTGGCGCTACGGCTCTGGCTGGGCCGCTGGCGGGAGCCGCTCTTCCTGTGCGCGGCGGTGACCGCCCAGGCGCTGGTGTTCCTGCTGACCACGCTGGCCATCGACCGGCGCCGGCCGGCGGTCGAGCACATGGACGTCTCTCCGCCCACGTCCAGCTTTCCGTCCGGGCACACCTCGGCGGCGGTGGCGCTCTACGTCGGCATCGCCGTGCTGCTGGCGCTGCGGTCGCGGCGTACCGGGGCGAAGGTGGCCTGGTGGACGCTGCTGCTGGTGGTGCCGCTGGGCGTGGCGCTGACCCGGATGTACCGGGGGATGCACCACCCGAGCGACGTGGTCGCGTCCTTCCTCAACGGTGGCACCTGCGTCGCGATCATGGCGCGGAGTGTGCTGGACCGCGGGGTGCGGTGGGGACGGGCGCAGCTACCCGCGGCGGGGCGACCCACCGAACCGGCCCGGAGCTGACCCGGACGGCGATCAGGTGCACTCGCCGGTGCCGACGCGCCGGTTGCGTTCCGCGCCGGCCAGCGCCACCGGGCGCGCCTCCGCGGCGGTCACCGCGAAGCCGGTGTTCGGGTCGTCGGCCGCCGCCGCGAAGATGACGCCGAGCACCAGGCCGTTGGCAGAGACCAGCGGACCGCCGGAGTTGCCGCTGCGGACCAACGCGCGGATCGTGTAGATCTCCCGGGTGACGTCCCCGGACGCGTAGATGTCCGGCCCGGTGATCCGGTCGACGTCGCGTACGCGCGCCGACTGGGCGTTGTACGGGCCGTCGAGCGGGAAGCCGAGCACGATGGCGTCCGTGCCGCTGCCCGCGTTGCCGGCCGCGAACCGCAGCGACGGGCCGGGCAGCCCGGGTACGAGCAGCACGGCCAGGTCCCGGTTCGGGTCGTAGACCACCACCTCGCCGTCGTACCGGTCGCCACCCAGCTCCACCGCCACCGAGCGGGTGCCGGCCACCACGTGCGCGTTGGTCATCACCCGGTCGTCGGCGTACACGAAGCCGGAGCCCTCGATCCGGCGCGAGCAGCCGGGCGCGGAGCCGAGCACCTTGACCACCGACCGCTGGCCGTTGACCACCACCTGGGAGCCGGCCAGCGCAGGGTCGGGAGGCTCGACCTGCCGGGCCCGGGTCGGTGCGAGGTCACCGAAGACGTCCGGGAAACCGTCGGTGTCGACGGTGTCCCGGAGCGCGGTGGAGAGCTCGTGGGCCTGGTCCGGCAGGACCTGGTTCACGACGGTGATCAGCGCGCTGTTGCGCACCGACGCGGCGAGCCAGGGCACCGAGGACGAGCCGAGCGGCACGGCGACCAGCCAGGCGAGCAGGAGCACCGCGAACAGCGAGACGAACGCCCCACCGACGTCGTCGACCTGCTTGCCCACCTCACTGGTGATCGTCTTGCGCAGGTGCGAGCCGAGCCAGCCGGCGAGCGCCTGCCCGACCACGGCCAGCCCGAAGACCGCGACCAGCGAGATCAGCACCCGGACGCCGGGGTCCACGAACTGCCGGGCGAACAGCGGCCCGAGCTGGAGACCCAGCAGCAGCCCCAGGAAGAAGCCGGAGAGCGACAGGATTCCGATGACGAAGCCCTGACGGTATCCGCTGATCGCGAACACGAGCATGAGCAGCAGCAGGACGAGATCCACGACGGACACGGGGTCCAGCGTACGGGCAGGGCGCCCGGCAGATGACCATCGCTTCCGGAAGGTGACCGAGCGGTCAGCGCAGGGCGGTCTCGTCGGCGTCGTCGGTGCCGGCCGAGGGCGCCGGTGTCGCCCCGGTCGGCGGCAACTCAACCACCCGGCCACGCGGCCACGGGCGGGCCCAGCCGCCCATCTCCAGCAGGGTGGCCAGCACCCCGGCGGTGAACCCCCAGACCAGCATGCCGCGCGCCGAGAACGCCGGGCCGATCCAGCCGCTGGGGTGGCGGACGCGCAGCCGGTTGGCCGGGTCGACCAGCTCGCTCACCGGCAGCCGGGCCACGTGCGCCACCTCCGCGGGCTCGCGGGGGTGCACCGGGTGCGGGTCGTGCCACCAGGCCAGCACCGGGGTGACCACGAAGTCGCTGACCGGGATCCACAGCTTCGGCAGCTCGGCCAGCACGGTCACGCTCGCCGGGTCGAGGCCGACCTCCTCGTTCGCCTCGCGCAGCGCGGTGGCGCGGACGTCGGCGTCCTCGGGGTCGGCCGCGCCGCCGGGAAAGGCCGGCTGACCGGCGTGGTTGCGCAGGGTGGCGGCGCGCTGCAGGACGAGCACGTCGGGACCGACGCCGGGCTGCTCACCGAGCAGCACCAGCACAGCGCTCTCCCGGCCACCCTCGGCCGGGGTGACCAGTCGGGTGAAGTCCTCGGCGCGGGCGGTGCCCAGCCGGGTCAGCAACGGCTCGATCCACTCGGGTGGGCGGCGGGTCACGCCGGCACCGCCAGACCGAGGTGCTGACGGACCAGCTCGGCGAGTCGGGCGTCGTCGAGCGCCCCGGTCGTGTCGATGTGCCGGATCCGGCCCTGGGCGTCGACGAAGAGGGTCAGCGGGATGGCGTTGCGTTTCAGCGCCCGTTGCAGCGCCTCGCCCTGATCCACCAGGATCGGGAACCGGACGCCGAAGTCCTCGCCGATGGACTGGGCGCCGTCGCGGCTGTCCCGGTTGTTCACCCCGACCACCTGGAGCCGCCCGGCGGTCCGCTCGCTGAGCCGCTGGAAGGCGGGCAGCTCCTTACGGCACGGCGGACACCAGGACGCCCACACGTTGATCACCGCCGGCCCCGCGACCTCGCGCAGCGCGACCGGGGCCCCGCCGGTGAAGCAGGCCAGGGTCAGCTCCGGCAGGGCCTCGCCACCGGTGCCGGGCGCGGCCGTGCCCGCACCGGCCTGGGGTGCCGTGCTCAGCTTCGAGCAGTCCTGGAACGGCGACGGGCGCTGAGCGGCGGCCGAGCGGGGTGCGGGGGCGTCGTCCGCGGCGGTGGTGCACCCGGCGACGAGCAGCAGCAGCGGCAGGACCAGCAGGGCGAGGCGCCGGTTCACGGCACCTCCGCGGCAACCGCCTGGGCGGGCACCAGCTCCGGGTCGACGCCGGCGGCCGCCGCGAGGTCACGGGCCCGGGGCCCCTTGAGCAGCTTGGCGGCGGCGGCCGGCTCGGTCGGGCCGGTGCCGTACGAGGGGCAGAGCTTCGCCAGCGTGCACGCGCCGCAGGCCGGCTTGCGGGCGTGGCAGACGCGCCGCCCGTGGAAGATGATCCGGTGCGACAGCATCGTCCAGTCCCGCTTGTCGTACAGCGCGCCGACCGCGTGCTCGATCTTGACCGGGTCGGTCTCGGTGGTCAGCCGCCACCGGTGGACCAGCCGCTGGAAGTGCGTGTCGACGGTGATGCCGGGGACGTCGAAGGCGTTGCCCAGGATGACGTTGGCGGTCTTGCGGCCGATCCCGGGGAGCGTCACCAGGTCGACGAGCCGGCCGGGGACCTGGCCGTCGTACCGGTCGAGGAGGGCCTGACCGAGCTTGAGCAGGGAGTCGGTCTTGTTGCGGTAGAAGCCGGTGGGCCGGATCAGCTCCTCCATCTCGCCCCGGTCGGCGCTGGCGTACGCCGCGGCGGTCGGGTAGCGGGCGAAGAGCTTCGGGGTGACCTCGTTGACCTTCTTGTCCGTGCACTGCGCGGAGAGGATGGTGGCGACGGCCAGCTCCAGCGGCGAGGAGTGGTCGAGTTCACAGTGCGCGTCGGGGTGCGTCTCGGCCAGCACCCGACCGATCTTGCGGGCACGGCGTTTGCGCCCGAGGTCGGTCTCGCTGGCACCGGGAGGGCTACTGGTCACGACGGTCAGCCTACGTCGCGCCCCGGACGTTCCCGTCGGGTCAGCCGGCGCTCGGCGGGGAGATCTTGCCCTGCTTGTCGAACCGGGCGCCGTCCTTCGGGAAGTCACTGCGGCTCAGCTCGCCGAGCAGGCCCAGGCCCCGGTCGTCCGGGTCCAACGTCGGCTTGCCCGCCGAGTTCATGTACGTGGAGGTGAACGAGCCGCCGGCCCAGGCGCCGTCCGGCTTGAGCGACACCTTCAGCACCCCGCCCCAGCCGAGCCGGCCGGTGTTGCTCAACGAGTTGCCCCCACCGGCGAAGTTGCCCAGGCTGTACGCGATCAGCCGGCCCTTGTAGAACTCCATGCCGCGCAGCACGTGCGGTCCGTGCCCGACGATCAGGTCGGCGCCCGCGTCGATCATGGCGTGCGAGAACTTGACGGGGTCGCCCCGGTTCTCGCCGAGGAACATCTCGGTGCCCGGCTTGACCCGGGTCTTGTCCGCGCCCTCGCCGCCCATGTGCACCTGCACCACGACCACGTCGGCCATGGTGGCGGCCTTGGCGATCACCGCCTTCGCCTTGCTGATGTCGACGAGGCTGTTGGACCACACGTACGACGAGAAGCCGGCCACGGCGACCTTGACGCCCTTGACGTCGACCACGGTGATCTGGTTCGGAGCCCCGGTGTGCGCCAGGTCGTACTTCTCCAGCGCCTTCTGGGTGTTCTGGTAACCCTTCGGGCCGTAGTCGTAGCCGTGGTTGTTGGCCTGGTTGAGCAGTTCGAAGCCGGCGTCCCGCAGGTGCGCGGCGTACTCCGGTGGGGCCCGGAACTGGAAGCAGCGGGTCGAGTTGGCCCCGCACTTGCCGGTGCCGGTGTCCACCGTCAGCGGCTCCTCCAGGTTGCCCATCACCAGGTCGGCCTTGAGCGCCTCGGTGACCGAGGTGAAGAAGCCCTTCCCGCCGGCGGCGGGCAGCCGGCTCGGCGCGTTGCCCATGATGATGTCGCCGGTGGCGGAGAGCGAGATCGCGCCGCCCCCGCCGGCCGAGGCGCCGCCGCTGGCCTTCGGGCCGGCCGTCGTCACCGGCGACATCATCA
>NZ_RCVI01000380.1:0-13576 GCF_003667455.1 Micromonospora sp. CV4
GGGTGGCCCGCCGGGTGCTCCGGTTGGTCGCCGCGGCCGGCATGCTGCTGGCCGGCGTGGGCCTGGTGGTGCTGCTGCCCGTTCTGCCGGGGCCGGAGCGGCAGGCGGCGGTCCGCGGCTGGGCCCGGGGCACCGCGCGCGCCTTCGGCGTCCGGCTGGTGATCCGGGGCCGACCGCCCCGGCGGCGCGCGCTGCTGGTCGCCAACCACGTGTCGTGGCTCGACATCCTCGCGGTGCTGGCGGTAGCGCCGACCCGGATGGTGGCGAAGCGGGAGATCCGCTCCTGGCCGGTGGTGGGTCTGCTGGCCGCGGCGGCGGGCACGGTCTTCGTGGACCGGTCCCGGCCACGGGCGCTGCCGGCCACCGTGCGCCGGGTCGCCGACGCGCTGCGCGCCGGCCGGTCGGTCGCGGTCTTTCCGGAGGGTACGACCTGGTGCGCCGGGGACCGCGCGGCCGACTGCCGCCCCGGCGGCGGGTTCCGGCCCGCGACGTTCCAGGCGGCCATCGACACCGGTAGCCCGGTGGTGCCGCTGCGGCTGGCGCACCGGTGCGAGGCCACCGGAACGGCCACCACGGCCGGCGCCTTCCTCGGTGCGGACACCCTGCTTCGCTCGGTCGCCCGGGTGGTCGCGGCGCGGGGGCTGGTGGTGACCGTGACGGTCGGTGCCGCACTGCATCCGGCCCGCGACGCCGACCGGCGGTTGCTGGCCCGGGCCGCCGAGTCGGCCGTACACCTGCCGCCCCCGGCGGGTGCCGCGGCGCGGGCCCGGCTGCGTCCGGTGCCCACCATGACCCCGGCAGCTTCCGCGCTGCCGCCGGCCGCCGGCGGGGAGCTGGACCTGGCGGCCTGACGGGAGCCGTCGCTCGGTCGGCCATACCTGCTCTGGTCCCCGCGATACCTCTGAGGCATAAATATGACTCAGAGGTATCGCGCTCATCGGAGCACCTCGGCCCTACTCGCGACAGTCTTGTGCTGTCGCGATGTATCGCGTTACTGTTCCTTCCATCGGACGCGCGTCGACGCGTCGTCGAGGGGAGGACGCCATGACCGGATGGACGGTCGACAGCCCGCAGCGGCTCACCGTGGACGGCCCGGTCACCCGGTTGGACGTCCGACTGGTGAGCGGGCGGCTCAACGTGGTCGCCACCGACGGCCCGGCCCGGGTCGACGTCACCCGGGTCGGCCGCCGACCCGTCCTGGTCACCCACTCCGACGGCCGGCTCACCGTCCGCCAGGAACGCGGCCGGGGCTGGGCGGACGCCCTGCGGTGGATGCGATCGATCACGCGGTACCCGCGGGTGGACGTCTCCGTGGCGGTGCCCGCCGACGTCGTCGCAGACCTGGGTCTGGTCGCCGGTTCGCTGGTGGCCTCCGGGCTGCGCCGGCAGACCACGGTCGACGTGACCGCCGGCCAGATCACCCTGATGGGGCTGCGTGGCAGCACCTTCGCGAAGATCACCTCGGGGCCGGTGGAGGCGCTCGGCGTGGGCGGCGACCTCAGCCTGGAGACGGTCTCCGGTGAGGTGATCCTCGCCGACAGCGCCGCCGACCGGGTGCGGGCGCAGACCGTCTCGGGAGCCATCACCTGCGACCTGGACAACCCCCGCCGCAGCGAGATCCGGCTCACCACCATCTCGGGCGGCATCACCGTCCGGATCCGGGAGGACAGCGACCTCGACGTACGGCTGCACACCGCCTCGGGCCGGATCACCAGCGGGTTTCCCCAGGTGCGCACCTCGGCGTTCCCGCTGGCCAACAGCGAGGGGGTGCTCGGCGCCGGCGAGGGTAAGCTCTGGGCCTCCGCGACCTCGGGGAGCATCGCGCTACTCGCCCGGCCGGTGGACGACGACCAGGAGGAGCTGCCGTGACCGCCGTGTTCAGCCACGGCCGGCTCCGGCTCTACCTGCTCAAACTCCTCGACGACGGTCCGAAGCACGGCTACGAGCTGATCCGCCTGCTGGAGGACCGGTTCCTCGGCCTCTACGCGCCCAGCGCCGGCACCATCTACCCCCGCCTGCAACGGCTGGAGGCCGAGGGGCTGGTCAGCCACACCGCCGCCGGAGGCCGCAAGACGTACGGCATCACCGACGCCGGCCGCGACGAGCTGCGCCAACGGGCCGGCGAGCTGAGCACCCTGGAGGCGGACATCGCCGCCTCGGTGGCGGACCTCTCCACCCTGGCCGGCGAGATCCGCAGCGAGGTGAGCGGCTCGGTGCGGGACCTCAAGCGGGAGCTGAGCGCGGCCGCCCGGCAGACCCGCCGTACCCGATGGGAGCCTCCGGCCCCGCCGCGCGGTCCGGCGGCCGCGAACGGGCCTCGCGCGGGACTGCTCGACGAGCTCGACCAGCGGCTGGCCGCGTTCACCGCCGAGGTGGGCCGGCTGGCGCGGGCCCGGCAGTTCAGCGACACCCAGCTGCGTACCGCGATCCGGCTGCTCGACGGCGCGCTGGACGGGCTGCGCCGACTGCTGCGCTGACCGACGCCGCCGGCACGCGCGACGGCGGCGGGCGACTCACAGGATTTTTGCAGGAAGCGTCCAGCGCCGGTGCAGTGAGGTCACCGATGATGGGCACATGCCCGCTACCCAGACCGAGGCGCGACTGCTCGTCGTCGAGGACGACCCGAACATCCTCGAACTGCTGTCCGCGAGCCTGCGCTTCGCGGGCTTCGACGTGGCCACCGCGACCAGCGGCAGCGCGGCCCTGAACGCCGCCAAGGACCACCGGCCCGACCTGGTCGTGCTCGACGTGATGCTGCCGGACCTCGACGGCTTCGAGGTCATCCGGATGCTCCGCGAGGGCGGTACGCGTACCCCGGTGGTGTTCCTGACCGCCCGGGACGCCACCGACGACAAGATCCGTGGGTTGACCCTGGGCGGCGACGACTACGTCACCAAGCCGTTCAGCCTGGAGGAGCTGACCGCCCGGATCCGCGCCGTGCTGCGCCGCACCACCACCGGCGAGCAGGCCCCCTCCCGGCTCACCTTCGCCGACCTGGAGCTGGACGAGGAGACCCACGAGGTGCACCGGGCCGGGCAACGGGTGCAACTGTCGCCGACCGAGTTCAAGCTGCTGCGCTACCTGATGCTCAACGCCAACCGGGTGCTGTCCAAGGCGCAGATCCTCGACCACGTCTGGAACTACGACTTCCGCGGCGACGACAACATCGTCGAGTCCTACATCTCGTACCTGCGGCGCAAGGTCGACACCAGCCAGCCCCGGCTCATCCACACCCTCCGCGGCGTCGGGTACGTGCTGCGCAAGCCGGCGGCGTGAACCCGGTCCAGCAGGCGAAGGGACGGGTGCGCGGCGTTCCGCTGCGGATCAAGCTGGTCACCTCGGTGCTGGCATTGGTCGCCGTGGCGCTGCTGGTGATCAGCGTCTCGACCGCGTACTTCCTGCACAACTACCTGGTCGACCAGATCGACCTGGAGCTGCGTAGCTCTGCCAAGGGAATCCAGTCCATCACGGCCAAGGGAATCCAGTCCATCACGCCGTCGACGAACACCGTCTCGCTGCCCAGCGACTACGTGGTCGTGCTGACCGACGTGCGGACCGGCAAGGTGCAGGTGCCCCTGTACGACTCGTCCCGCTTCGGGGTGGACGATCTGCCTCCGTGGCCGAGCGACGCGAGCGGTTTCCAGGCGCAGGACGAGGCCCGCGAGGGAATTCCGTTCACCGTTCGGGCCCGGGACAGCTCGGTGCGCTGGCGGATGCTCTACATCGAGCTGCCGAACGGCCAGATGGCCGTGATCGGCCAGCACCTGACCGATGTCGACCTCGCCGTCAAACGACTGGCCTGGATCGACCTGCTGGTGGGCGGGGCAGTGCTGATCATGCTGGCCTCGGTCGGCGCGGCGATCGTGCGGACCAGCCTCAAGCCCCTCGTCGAGATCGAACGCACCGCCGCCGCCATCGCCGGCGGTGACCTGACCCGCCGGGTGCCCGACCCGGAAGAGGGCCAGGAGCATCCCTCCTCCGAGTTGGGCCGGCTCTCCCGTGCCCTGAACGCGATGCTCACCCAGATCGAGGCGGCGTTCACTGCCCGAGCCGCCTCGGAGACCGCCGCGCGCTCGGCCGAGAGCGCCGCCCGGGACGCGGCGGTCGCCGCGCAGGCGTCCGAGGCGCGGGCCCGGCGCTCCGAGGAGCGGATGCGGCAGTTCGTCGCGGACGCCTCGCACGAGCTGCGGACCCCGCTGACCACCATCCGTGGCTTCGCCGAGCTGTACCGGCAGGGCGCGGCCCGGGCGCCGGAGCAGACCGCCGGCCTCCTGCGCCGGATCGAGGACGAGGCGGCCCGGATGGGGCTGCTGGTGGAGGACCTGCTGCTGCTCGCCCGCCTGGACCGGGAACGGCCGCTCTCGCTGGCCCCGGTCGAACTGCCAGTGCTCGCCTCCGACGCGGTGCAGGCCGCCCGGGCGATGGCCCCGGACCGGCGGATCGAGCTAAAGATCGAGCCCGGCTCGGGCCCCCTGGTCGTCTTCGCCGACGACGCGCGGCTGCGTCAGGTGATCGGCAACCTGGTCACCAACGCCCTGACCCACACCCCACCGGAGGCCGAGATCAGCCTGCGGTTGCGCGCCGAGCCGGGAAACCTCGCCGTGGTGGAGGTGGCCGACACCGGCCCGGGGCTCTCCCCGGAGCAGGCGGAACGGGTCTTCGAGCGGTTCTACCGGGCCGACGCGGCGCGGACCCGGCGTGCCGACGGCAACACCGGCACCGGCCTCGGCCTGGCCATCGTGGCGGCGTTGGTCGCCGCCCACCACGGCACGGTCGAGGTGGTGGAGACTCCGGGCGGTGGCGCCACCTTCCGGGTCCGGCTGCCGCAGGTGCCGCAGGACGACGGCGTCGGCGAGTGACTTTTCAGGCAACTTCCAGGACGGTTCCAGGTTGGTCGCAGTGGCCGGGGAGAAGGTAGTTCCATGACCGAGTTCGAGTCCGACCCGCAGCGCCGGCCGGCCCCCACCGACGCCGAGCCGTCGCACCCCACCGCCGAGCTGCCGCGCGACGAGCGCGCGCAGTCCGACTCCCCGACCACTCCTGTCCCCGTCGTCTCGACCACTGACGACGCGGCGACCGCCGCCAACCCGACGGTGCCCACCGAGCCCACCGTGCCCACGGGGTACGCGGGCCAGCAGGCCAGCGCGCCCCCGGCCGCCGCACAGCCGACCGGGTACGAGCCCCCCACCGGCACCCACTCCGCGCCGCCGTACCCGGTCTCCGGCCACCCGGCGCCCGGCCAGCACGGCTACCCGCAGCCGACCGCCGGCCGGTACCCCGGCGCCCCCTGGTACCCCGGTCAGCAGCAGTCCGGCTGGGCAGGCGGGGGCCAGCCGGGCGTGGCGTACCAGCAGCAGCACCCGGGTCACCCCCAGCACCTGGGCCAGCACCAGCAGCACCTGGGCCAGCACCAGCAGCACCCGGGCCAGCCGGTGCCGCCGTGGGGCCCGCAGGCCAACCCGCCCGGCACCGGGCCCCGGCCCGGCCGGATCGCCAAGTTCGCCGGCGCCGGTGTCGCGGTGTTCGCCCTCATGCTCGGCTCCGGTGTGGCCGGCGGCGCGCTCGCGCTCGCCCTCGACGGCGACGGCGGCGGCATCACCCGCACCTACTCCGCCGCCCCGGTGCTCAACAGCGCCGACCTGCCGAAGATCGCCGCCTCCGTGCAGGACAGCGTCGTCTCCATCGCCACCACCAGCGGCGAGGGCTCCGGCGTGGTGCTCAGCGCCGACGGCTACGTGCTCACCAACAACCACGTGGTGGCCTCCGCCGCCGGCGACACGGTGCAGGTCGTCTTCGCCGACGGCAAGAACGCACAGGCGAAGATCGTCGGCACCGATCCGAAGACCGACCTGGCCGTGGTGAAGGCCAGCGGGGTGAGCAACCTCAAGCCGGCCACCTTCGGCGACAGCGACGGCATGCAGGTCGGCGACCAGGTGCTGGCCCTGGGCAGCCCGCTCGGTCTGCAGGGCTCGGTGACCGCGGGCATCCTCAGCGCCCGGGACCGCACCATCCGGGCCGGCGAGGGCCAGCCGCAGGACCCGAACCAGCAGGGCCAACCGCAGGACCCGAACCAGCAGGGCCAGGCGGTCAGCTCGATCTCCGGCCTGCTCCAGACCGATGCCCCGATCAACCCCGGCAACTCCGGTGGCGCCCTGGTCAACACCCGTGGCGAGGTGATCGGCGTCAACACCGCCATCGCCACCTCCGGGCAGAGCACCGGCAACATCGGCGTCGGGTTCGCGATCCCCAGCAACAAGGCGAAGGACGTCGCGGGCAAGCTCCAGCGCGGCGAGAAGGTCAGCCACCCGTCGCTCGGCGTCGGCGTCAACCAGGCCGACGGCGGCGGCGCCCTGGTCGCGTCGGTCACCCCGGGCAGCCCGGCCGAGAAGGCCGGCCTCCAGCGGGGTGACGTGATCACCCGGTTCGGCGACAAGGCCGTCAACGACTCCGACGACCTGGTCGGCGCGGTGCAGGCCGGCAAGGTCGGCGACCGGGTCGAGGTGCAGTTCAAGCGCGACGGCGCCGACAAGTCGGTGACCGTGACGCTTGCCGAGACGTCCTGACCATCATCTGAACCTGCCTCCTCCCTCCGGCGGCGGGTGGCGGGGCCAAGGGGGTTGGCTCCGTCACCCGCCGCTCTTTTCCGCCCGGACGGCGGTTCACCCGGATCGGGTGAACCGCCGTCACCCGTACGCCGGGCACGTTCGGCGGGCGAGACCGCGACGTACGGGGGGTGGATGCCATGAGCACGGCGACGGATGTCCGCGACGACGAGCGGATCCAGCGCGACGTCCTGGCCGAGCTGGCCTGGGACGCGCGGCTGCAACCGAACGAGATCGGCGTGACCGTCGACCGGGGGGTCGTCACCCTGACCGGGTTCGTGGACGTGGCCGCCCGCGGTTGGGCGGCGGTCCGCTGCGCGCAGCGGGTCCGCGGGGTCCGGGTGGTGGCCGACGAGATCGAGGTGCGGCTGCCGGGCACGCCGGGGCGTACCGACGCCGAGATCGCCATCGCCGCCAGCCGGGCGCTGGAATGGGACAGCTTCGTGCCGGCCGAACGGCTGGACGTGACCGTGGCCAACGGCTGGCTGATGCTCCGCGGCGAGGTCGAGTTCGGGTGGCAGCGCCGTACCGCCGAGGGCGAGCTACGCCGGTTGGACGGCTTGCGGGGGATCACCAACCTGGTCGAGGTGCGTCCGCCGGCGCCACCGGCCGGCGACCGGCTGCGACGGGATGTCCAGCGGGCGCTGCTGCGCACGATCGGCGCCGATCGGGTGACGGTCGAGGTGGACGGCGACACGCTGGTCCTCGCCGGGGTGGTCCGCTCGTGGTGGGAACGCGACCAGGTCGAGCGGGTGGCCTGGTCGGCGCCGGGGGTGCGGGTCGTCCACGACCAGCTCCTGGTCGGCGGGTGATCGTCCGCCTTGTCCGGTTTACCGGCCACGGGACGGGGAAACCGCCGCCGACCATTCCGACCAACGGCGACACCGGACCGGGGACCAACGGGGAGGACTCGTGGCCGTGAACCACCCGCCCGCCGCCCGTGCCTCGGAGCGGCCGTTGCGCATCGCGATGGTGGTGCCGCCATGGCTGTCCGTGCCGCCGCCCGGCTACGGCGGCCTGGAGCAGGTGGTCGCGGGGCTGGTGGACGCGCTGTCCGGGCACGGCCACGAGGTGACTCTGTTCGGTGCCGGCCGACACCACGGCACCGCCGCCGGCGACTTCGTCTCCACCGTGCCCGAGGTCCAGTACCCCCGCCTCGGCGAGTCGTTGCCCGAGCTGGCCCACCTGGCCCGGGTCAATCGGATGATCACGGCGGGCGATTTCGACGTGATCCACGACCACACCACGATCGGCCCACTCGTGGCCGGTCGCCGGGCCGTGCCGACGGTGGCGACGGTGCACGGCAACCCGGTGGGGGAGTACGGCGACGTGCTCGGCGAGGTCGACCGGGACGTCGCCCTGGTGGCCATCTCGCACGCCCAGCGCCGGCTCAACCCGGTCCTGCCCTGGGCCGGCACCGTGCACAACGCGCTGGACCTGCGCGGGTTTCCGCGCAAGACCGCGCCCGGCCCGGGGCCGGTGCTGTGGCTGGCCCGGTTCAGCCCGGACAAGGGCCCGGACGTCGCCATCCAGGCGTGTCGGGCGGCCGGGCTGCCGCTGCTGCTGGCCGGCAAGTGCAACGAGCCGGCCGAACGCCGGTACTACGAGCAGGTCGTCGCGCCGCTGGTCGGCGACGACGTGACCGTCGTGTTCAACGCCGACCGCGCGGAGACCCTACGGATGCTGGTCGACGCCCGCTGCCTGATCATGCCGATCCAGTGGGAGGAGCCGTTCGGCATGGTGATGTTGGAGGCGATGGCCACCGGCACTCCGGTGGTCGCATTCGACCGCGGCGCCGTGCCGGAGCTGGTCCGGCCCGGGGTGACCGGGCTGGTCTGCGAGCGGCCGGAGGAGCTGCCCGCGGCGTTGCGGGCGGCGAAGGGGATCGACCCGGCGGCCTGCGTGGCGCACGTCGCGGAGAACTTCTCGGTCGAGCGGTTGGCGTACGGCTACGAGGAGATCTTCCGACGCTTCCTCGCCGGCCGGCACGACGTACGCGAGTCGGTCCGGGTGGCGGTCCGCTGACCGCCCTGCCCGCTGTTCTCGGAGCCCGGATCAGACCCGGGCAGCACCCAGCTCGGCGATGGCGGCGTCCAGTCGCTCCGCGTACGCCGGGCTGATGCCGCCCTCGCCGAGCCGGACCGTGACCTTCTCGCGCAGCCGGGCCACCGGCGGCCCGAGTTCGTTTCGGCCCGAGCCGACCGCGGCGGTCAGGTTGCGTAGCTCGTTTCGCAGGTCGAGGCCGACGTCGGCGCGGATCTCCCCGGCGGTCAACCCGGCGCCGATCAGCCCGTCGACCCGGTTGGCGGCCTCCACCAGCGTGCCCGGCCCGGTGGCGGGAGAGCCGGTGCTCGGCGGCGCCGACGGTGTCGCGGCCGGGCGGGACGGCCCGGTGACCGGCGGGCCGGTCGACGCGGTCGGCACCGGACCGGCGGTGGGCTGCGTCCGCGGTGTCGCCCGGTTTTCGGGCAGCAGGGCCACGACGGTCAGCGCCACGCCGACCGCCAGGGCCGCGGGAATCAGCAGCAGCGCCGGCCGTCGGCGGGCCCGGCCCGGCCCGGCACCCTCCGGCTCCCGCACGGCTGGTTCGTCGCCCGGTCCCTCCGCCCTCTCGTGGCCGGTTGCCGGACCGGGGACTGTCGGCGGCCGGGCCAGCGTGGGCGCCGGGGCGGTGTCGGTCGGCAGCAGATGGTCACGCAGCACAGTGGCGACCTGCCGCGCGGTCGGCCGGTCGGCCGGATCCCGGGCCAGACTGCGCAGGCAGATCCGGGCCACCGCCGGGGGCAGCTCCGGCAGCCCGGCCAGCGTCGGCGGCGGGCCGCTGGCCAGCGCGTCGCTGAGCTGCTCCCAGGTGTCCGCCGGGTAGGGGACGCGGCCGGTCAGGGCCTCGTGCAGCAGTACGCCGAGCGAGTACACGTCGGTCGCCGGCTGGGCGGGCGCGCCGTCGAGTCGTTCCGGGGCCACGTACGCCGGAGTGCCGAAGGTGCCGCCGTCCTCGTCCTCGTCGGGAGCGCCGATCCGGGTCGCGATGCCGAAGTCGAGCACCTTGACGCCCACCCCGGTCATCATCACGTTCGCGGGGGTGATGTCCCGGTGCACGATGCCGAGCCGGTGCGCGGCGGCCAGCGCGTCCGCGACCTGCGCGCCCACCTGGACCGCCTCGGCCCACGGCAGCGGACCCTCGGTGAGCCGCAGCTTCAACTCCTCACCGCTGAGCAGCTCCATCACCACGAAGGAGGTGATGGCGCCGTCGGGGGCGACGGTCTCGCCGTAGTCGTGCACCGAGGTCACGTGCGGGTGCACCAGCTGGGCGGCGGCCCGGGCCTCCTCGCGCACCATGTCCCGGAACCGGGCGTCGGCGGCCAGCGACGGGGCGAGCACCTTGAGCGCGACGACCCGGTCCAGCACTTCGTCCCGGGCGCGCCAGATGACCGACATGCCGCCGGCGCCGATCTGGTCGAGAAGTCGGTACCTGCGGGCCAGCAACCGGCCCGCATGCAGTGCTGCCTTCACGGATCGCACCTGCCTCGGGGTGGGAGCGGTATCAGGTTGCGCGAATGTGTCCTGGCTGTCAACGGCCGGCACCGCCCGCCACCGGTCGGCGGCAGGTGGGATGCGCCCACCTGCGCGCGGCGGTGGCCGAACGGTCCGCGGCGGGCCCGTGCCAGGATGGGTGGCATGGCGGGGGGACCGGTGGCGTTCGTACTCGGGGGCGGGGGAGTGCTCGGCGCCGTCGAGGTGGGCATGTTGCGCGCCCTGTTCCGCGCCGGCATCCAACCCGACATGGTGCTCGGCACCTCGATCGGCGCGGTCAACGGCGCGCTGGTCGCGGCCGACCCGTCGGAGGCGGTGACCGACCGGCTGGTGCGGCTCTGGGCCTCGCCGGAGGCCAGCGAGGTGTACGGCGACTCGGTCGCCCGACAGCTGCGCCGTTTCGCGGCCCGGACCCACCTGCACTCGCCCCGGCCGCTGCGCCGCGTGCTCGAATCCGAGCTGGGGGCCGACACCACCTTCGCCGACCTGCGGGTGCCGTTCCGCTGCTGCGCCGCGCACATCGAGCGGGCCGCCGAGCACTGGTTCGACAGCGGCCCGGTGGTGCCGGCCGTGCTGGCGTCGGCCTCGGTGCCGGGCCTGCTCCCGCCCACCGAGATCGACGGTGCGCACTACGTGGACGGTGGCATCGTCAACTCCATCCCGATCGGCGAGGCGGTGGCCGTCGGCGCCAGGCAGATCTTCGTCCTCCAGGTGGGCCGGATCGAACGGGAGCTGACGCCGCCACGCCGGCCGTGGGAGATCGCGCAGGTCGCGTTCGAGATCTCCCGCCGGCACCGGTTCTTCCGGGAGATGGCCGCGCTGCCCGAGGGGGTGGAGGTGCACGTCCTGCCGACCGGTGGGCTGAATCCACGCGACGACACCCCGTGGGCGTACCGCGACATGGCGGCGGTGGGGCGGCGGATCAGCCGCGCGTACACCGCGTCCCGGCGTTACCTCGCGACCAACGTGGTGCGGTGATGCCGCTGCCGCCCAGGTGGCTGCGCCGGTCGCTGCTCGCCCCCGGCGTGGTGCTGCTCGCGCTCACCGTGGTGACCACCCTGCCGGTCTGGGCGCTGCTCGCGGCGGCCGCCTCCCCGCTGGTTCCGGGCCGGCTGCGTCCGCTGCGACTGCTCTGGATCGGCTGCGTCTACCTGGTCTGGGACGCCGTCGCGCTGCTCGCGCTCTTCGTGCTCTGGGTCGTCTCCGGCTTCGGCTGGCGGAGCCGGTCGCCGGCCTTCCAGCGCGCGCACTACCTGCTGGCCGGCTGGTTCCTGCGGGTGCTGTTCTGGCAGGCCCGTTGGGCGCTGCGGCTGCGCATCGACGTGGTGGGCACCGACCCGGACACCGCGCTGCCCGGCCGGCCCGAGCTGGTGCTCTGCCGGCACGCCGGGCCGGGCGACTCGTTCATCCTGATCCATGGGCTGGTCAACTGGTTCAACCGGGAACCCCGGATCGTGCTCAAGGACAGCCTCCAGTGGGACCCGGCGATCGACGTGCTGCTCAACCGGCTGCCCAACCGGTTCATCGCGCCGACTCCCGAGCGCGGCGAGGAGACGGTGCGCCAGGTCGGGCACCTGGCCACCGGCCTGGACGACAACGACGCGTTCGTGATCTTCCCGGAGGGCGGCAACTTCACCCCGAAGCGTCGGCTGCGCGCCATCGCCCGGCTGCGCTCCCTCGGGCTGGAGCGGATGGCGTTGCGCGCGGAGCGGATGCGGCACGTGCTGGCCCCGCAGCCGGGCGGCATGCTCGCCGCGTTGGACGCCGCCCCGGACGCCGGGGTCATCTTCGTCGCCCACACCGGACTGGACCGGATGCTCACCGTCGCCGACGTGTGGCGGGAACTGCCGATGGACAAGCGGATCGTGATGCGGTTCTGGTCGGTGCCGCCGGAGGACGTACCGACCGGACGGCAGGAACGCATCGACTGGCTCTACGACTGGTGGGCGAAGATCGACGCCTGGATCGCGGCCAATCGGGACGGCGCCGCGTAGGGTGCGGTCGTGGATCAGATCTGCGTGGTGACGACGGTGGTGGATGCGCGTTCGGTCGCCGACGTGCTGGCGGCCGCAGCCGTCGCCGGCCGGCTCGCCGCCTGCGCGCAGGTCGGTGGCCAGGTGGACAGCACCTACTGGTGGCGGTCCGGAGTGGAGACCAGCACCGAGTGGTCGGTGCAGTTCAAAACCGCACCCGACCGCCTCTCCGCGCTCGTGGACCAGATCCGGGCCAGCCACCCGTACGAGGTTCCGGAGATCCTGGTGTCCAGGGTGGAGAGCGGCGACCCCGGCTACGCCACCTGGGTGCACGAGCACACCCGCCCCTGAGTACGCGCACTCTGGGCCGCGCCCCGGTGGCGCTTCGAGAATGACCGCGTGGACGACACCGGCTACCCCTGCCCCGCCTGCGGCGCCCCGGCCGACCTGAGCGCCGGTTGCTCCGGTTGTCGGCGCCCGCCCGACCCGACCGCCGCCGAGGTGGTCCGGCTGGGCCGGGAGGTCGCGCGGCTCGGCCCGGAGGTGGAGCGGGCCCGCCGGACGTACGCCGAGCTGGCCGGACGGCTGGCGGCCAGTTCCCGGCGGCGGGACGAGTTGGCCGCGATCGTCCGCGCCGGGGTGGCCGCGTCCGTTCCGGCACATCCGGTCTCGTTGACGCGGCTGGAGACGTCCAGCGGCTCGGGGGTGCTCAACGGGCCGGCCGCGCCGACGCCGGGCGCGGCGGAGACGTCGACCCGGACGGTCCAGGGTCTGCTCTTCGTCCTCGGTGGACTCCTGCTGGGCACCGCGGCGGTGGTCTTCACCGCGGTGGCCTGGGCGGCGGTGGGGGTCGGTGGACGGGCGCTGATCCTGGCAGCGGTCACCGCGCTCGCCCTGGCCGTGCCGCTGCTGGCGGTCCGCCGGGGGCTGCGGGGCACGGCGGAGACGTTCGCCGCGGTGGGGCTGCTGTTGGTGGTGCTGGACGGCTACGCGGCCTGGTCGGTGGACCTGGCGGGGATGGCCGGCTGGCCGGGCAGCAGGTACGCCGCGCTGGTCGGGGGGGCCAGCGCGGCGGTCGCCGCGGCGTACGCCCGGTGGAGCCGGTTGACCGGGCCCTGGTTCGCCGCGCTACTGGCCGCCCAGCCGGTGCTGCCACTGCTCGCCGTGGAGGCGCGGCCGGGCCCGGCCGGCTGGGCGCTGGTCCTGCTCGGGGTGGCCCTGCTGGACCTGGCCGTGCTGGCCGGGCTCCGAAACGGGGGAGGGCGCGCCCAGTTGGCCGGCCGGGTGCTGGCCGGGGTCGGGCACGCCGCCGCGTTGGCCGGTGCGGCCGGGTGCGCCCTGGTGCCGCTGCTGATCGGCCGGGCGGCCGGTACGCCGCTGCTGGCCGGAGCGCCGCTGGTGCTCGTCGCCCTGACCGGGCTCGGCGCGGCCGGGCTGGTGGGGGGACGGGCGCGCCGAGCCCGGTTT
>NZ_RCVI01000384.1:0-13547 GCF_003667455.1 Micromonospora sp. CV4
CCGGTGCGGGCGCCGCTAACCTCATGATCGACGCGGGAAGGCGCGTAGGGGCGCGTAGCGCGGGAAGGTTAGAAACCGAGGGCTTGGGCTCGGCGTTTGACTTCGCGGGCCTGGTCGCCGGAGAGGGCGGCCGCCGGGGTGGCGCCGGGGAGGGTGTCGTCCGGCTCGTAGAGCCAGCGCAGCGCGGCCTCGTCGTCGTAGCCGTTGTCGGAGAGCAGGTTGAGCACGCCGGGTAGGTGCTTGAGCACGGTCTGGTTGGCCACCAGGTCCGCCGGAATCCGGCGGATGCCGTCGCGGCGGACCGCCAGCAGCTCCCGGTCGCGGATCATCTGGTGCACCTTGCTGATCGACACGTCGAGGCGCTCGGCGACGTCGGGCAGGGTGAGCCAGCCGGCCGGGTCGGCGGGTCCGGCGAGCTCGGGGCCGGGCACGGCCTGGTCGGGTACGGGTTCGGTCACCCGATCACCCTGCCACGCCACTGCCCGGACGAGCCACCGGGCACCCCGGGGCGACCGGTCCGAACACTCGGCGGACCACCAGCGACCAGCGGATGAGGGGCCGGTGAGCGCGGTGGGACGGACCAGATTCGTCGCCGGCTGTAGCATCCTGTTCAACCTTTGCCCCCTGGACACATAGACTCCCTGCCGATGGACACACAGGTCGCCGACACGTTGCTGGGCTCGCTGATCGACGGGCGCTACCGCATTCGCGGTCGCGTGGCCCGTGGCGGCATGGCGACCGTGTACACAGCAACCGACGAGCGTCTCGAACGCACCGTCGCTGTCAAGATCATTCACCCGACGCAGGCGCCCGAGGCCCGGGCCCGGATCGCCAACTTCGTGGCCCGGTTCACCGACGAGGCGAAGACCATCGCCCGGCTGACCCACCCGAACGTGGTGGCGGTCTACGACCAGGGCACGCACGCCGGTCTGCCGTACCTGGTGATGGAGTACGTCCGTGGCCGCACGCTGCGCGACGTGCTGGCCGAGCGGCGCCGGCTCAACCCGGACGAGGCGCTGGCCATCGCCGAGCAGATGCTCGCCGCGATCGCCGCCGCGCACCGCGCCGGCCTGGTGCACCGCGACGTCAAACCGGAGAACGTGCTGGTCGCCGAGGCGCCCACCGGCGGTGTCGCCAACCTGGTGGACAGCGTGGTCAAGGTGGCCGACTTCGGGTTGGCCCGGGCGGTCGAGGCGAGCGCCGACGAGGAGCAGGGCAACCAGCTGATGGCCACCGTGGCGTACGTCGCCCCGGAGCTGGTCACCGAGGGCCGGGCCGACCCGCGCACCGACGTCTACTCGGCGGGCATCGTGCTGTTCGAGATGCTCACCGGTCGGGTGCCCTACGACGGTGACCGCCCGGTGGACATCGCGTGGCAGCACGTCGACCGGGACGTACCGGCGCCGTCGATGCTGGTGCCCGGCCTGCCGCCGATCCTCGACGAGCTGGTTCAGCGGGCCACCCGGCGCGATCCCGGTGCCCGGCCCGCCGACGCCGGGGCGCTGCTGACCGAGGTGCAGACAGCCCGGGACGACCTGGGCGACGCCAACAGCCGTACCGCCGTGCTGCGGCGGGTGACCGACGAGCCGCCGGTGTCCCAGCCGACCATGATGGTCGCCACGGTCCGCCCGGCCGAGCGCCCGACCTGGGCCCGGCTACCGGAGGGCGGCGGGCAGGGGCCGGGCCGGCGGCGGGCCGCCCCGGAGCCGGCGGAGGGCCTGTGGTCCCGGCTCGCCGCGCTGCGCAGCACGGTGCTGGGCGACCCGCGGGGCCGGCTGGCCGTCGGGGCCGCGGTGGTGGCGCTGGTCCTGGTGGCCGGGCTCGGCGTCTGGTGGTTCAGCGCCGGCCGCTACACGGAGGCCCCGCAGCTGGTCAGCCTGACCAAGGTCGACGCGCAGGCGCAGGCCGAGCGCGCCGGGCTCACGCTGGCCTACGGCGAGCCGCGCTACGACGAGAAGGCGCCGAAGGACAGCGTGCTGGGGCAGAGCCCGGCGTCGGCCGCCAAGATCGTCAAGGGTGGCACGATCACCCTGACCCTCTCCCTAGGCCCGGAGCGCTTCCCGGTGCCGGACGTGATCGGCAAGGAGTTCGAGCTGGCCGAGGCGGACCTGGTCAACGCGAAGCTGGTGGTGGCCAAGGGCACCGCCCGCTACGACGACACCCTGCCGGCCGGAGTCGTCGTGGACAGCTCTCCCAAGGTGGGCGCCGAGGTCAAACCGGGCGCGAAGATCACGCTCATCCTGAGCCGGGGCCGGGCGCCGGTGTCGGTGCCGAACCTGGTCGGCAAGAGCCTGACCGAGGCCCGCACCATCCTGGCCGAGCTCAAACTGGTGCTGGTCGAGACCTACAAGGACTCCGACAAGCCCAAGGACGAGATCCTGAGCCAGAGCCCGGCCGACGGCACCGGCGTCGAGAAGGGCGCCCAGGTCAAGCTGGACGTCAGCAAGGGCCCGCCGCTGGTGGTGGTGCCCCGGGTGATCGACCTGCCCTGCCCGCAGGGCAAGCAGGTGCTGGAGAGCCAGGGTTTCCCGGTGGCCGTCCAGTTCAACCCGAACGCCGTGGTCCGCTTCCAGAATCCGAGCGAGAACTCGCAGGTGCCGCCGGGCACCCAGGTCACCATCGGGTGTTTCTGAGATGCCGGTGACCCGTTCCCGACCGGTCGGCGCCCACACCCCCACCTCCGGCGGGCTGGCCAGGGCTGCCCTGCCGTACGTCGACGCGACCGGCGCCGAGGTGGTGCAGGTCTACGTCTCCAACTCGCGGGGTTGGGCGCTGCCCCCGGGTGACCCGGCGCAGGACGCGCTGTTCCGCGACGGTTGCGCCGAGCGGGGCATCCCGACCTTCATCCACGCGTCGTTGCTGGTCAACCTGGGCTCGCCCACCCCGGCCACGGTCGAGCGTTCGGCCCAGACGCTGGCGCACGCGCTGCGCCGGGGCGTGGCGATCGGCGCCCGGGCGGTGGTGTTCCACGCGGGCAGTTCGGTGGACGAGGGGTACGCCGAGGCGGCGATGCGACAGGTCCGCCAGGAGCTGCTGCCGCTGCTGGACTGGGCCGCCGAGGCTGGCGGGCCGATGCTCCTGGTCGAGCCGAGCGCGGGCGGCGGACGGTCGCTCGCCTCCCGGGTGGAGCAGCTCGGGCCCTACCTGGACGCGGTGGACCGGCACCCGATGCTCGGGGTCTGCTTCGACACCTGCCACGCCTGGGCGGCCGGGCACGACCTGGCGGCCGAGGGTGGCATGACGGCGACCCTGGACACGTTGGTGGCCACCGTGGGCGCCGACCGGCTGCGGCTGGTGCACGCCAACGACTCGAAGGATCTGTGCGGCTCCACCCGGGACCGGCACGAGAACATCGGTAAGGGCACCATCGGTGAGCCGGCCTTCGCCGAGCTGATGGCCCACCCGGCGACCGCCGGCGTCCCGATCGTCGTGGAGACGCCCAGCGAGAAGCAGGTCGGCCACACCGCCGACATCGCCACCCTCACCCGCCTCCACCCCTGAACCCCGCCCCCAAGCGGTTGATCAAGAGGTTCGCGTCATCCGGAGGCCGAAACCTGACGCAGACCTCTTGATCAACCCCGGGTCGTGCGCGTCAGGCAGCCAGGAGGCGGGTCAGGACCGTCGCGGCGTGGGTGACGCCGGCGTCGTCGAGGTCCAGGTGGGTGACCAGGCGGGCGGTACGCGGGCCGAGCACCGAGATCAGCACACCCTCGTCCCGCGCGGCGGCGGCCAGGGCGCGTGCGTCCAACGCGTGCTTGGTCAGGTCCAACGGAACCAGGTTGGTGCGGACCGCGGCGGCGAGCACACCGAACGGCGCGACCGCCTCGGCGAGCCGGGCCGCTCTGGCGTGATCCTCGGCCAGCCGGTCGACGTGGTGCGCCAGCGCGTACCGGCCGGCGGCGGCGAGAATGCCCGCCTGACGCATGCCGCCACCCATCCGCTTACGGATCAGCCGGGCCCGTTCGATCTTCTCCGCGCTGCCCACGACCAGCGAGCCCACCGGCGCGCCGAGGCCCTTGGAGAGGCAGACCGACAGCGTGTCGAAGAGCTGGCCGTACTCGACCAGCGGCACACCGTCGGCGACGTGCGCGTGCCAGATCCGCGCGCCGTCGCAGTGCAGCGCGACCTCCGCGTCGTCGGCGATCCGGCGCAGCTCCCGCAGGGTCGCCAGCGGGATCACTCCCCCGCCGCCCCGGTTGTGGGTCTGCTCGACCGCGATCGCCCGGGTGGGGACGGCGAAGTAGCCGTCCGGCCGGATCATCCCGGCGACCGCCTCCGGGTCGATGTCCGCGCCGACCGCCGGCCAGGTCCGGGAGGAGATGCCGCCGTACGCGGCCGCGGCGCCGATCTCGTACGTGACCACGTGCGCGTCGGCGTCGCAGAGCAGCTCGTTGCCGGGCGACACCAGCAGTTGCAGGGCGATCTGGTTGGCCATCGACCCGCTCGGGGCGAACAGCGCCGCCTCGTGCCCGAACAGCGCGGCGACCTCGGCCTCCAGCGCGTTGACGGTCGGATCCTCGCCGTAGACGTCGTCACCGACCTCGGCGGTGGCCATCGCCTCCCGCATGCCGGGGGTCGGTCGGGTCACCGTGTCGGACCGCAGGTCCACGAATGCGTCAGCCACGCAACATCTCCGCTACCAGGAAGGCCAGCTCCAGCGACTGCTGGGTGTTCAGTCGCGGGTCGCAGGCGGTTTCGTACCGGTCGGGCAGGTCGAGGTCCTCGATGCCCTGGGCGCCGCCGAGGCACTCGGTGACGTCCTCGCCGGTCAGTTCGACGTGCAGGCCACCGGGGTGGGTGTCCAGCCCACGGTGCACCTCGAAGTAGCCGAGCACCTCGTCGACGATGCGGTCGAAGTGCCGGGTCTTGTAGCCGTTGGACGACTCGTGCGTGTTGCCGTGCATCGGGTCGCACTGCCAGACCACCTTGGCGCCGGCCGCGGTGACCTTGGCCACGATCGGCGGCAGGGCGTCGCGTACGCGGTGGTTGCCCATCCGGCTGATCAGGGTGAGCCGGCCGGGGATGTTGTCCGGGTTGAGCTTCTCGCACAGCTCGATCGCCTCGTCCGGCGAGGTGGACGGGCCGAGCTTGACGCCGATGGGGTTGGCGATCCGGGAGATGAAGTCGATGTGCGCGCCGTCGATCTGCCGGGTGCGCTCGCCGATCCAGAGGAAGTGCCCGGAAAGCCCGTACGCCCGGCGGTCGGAGACCCGGGTGAGCGCCCGGTCGTACTCCAGGGCGAGGGCCTCGTGGGAGCAGTAGAGGGTGACGGTGCGCAGCGCCTCGTCGTCGGTCATCCCGCAGGCCCGGATGAAGGCCAGCGCGCGGTCGATCTCCCGGGCGATCGCCTCGTAGCGCTCCCCGGCCGGGGAGTTCTTCACGAACCCCTTGTTCCAGTCGTGCACGGCGTGCAGGTCGGCGAGCCCACCGGCGAGGTACGCCCGGAGCATGTTCATCGCCGCCGCCGAGTTGGCGTACGCCCGGATCATGCGCTGCGGGTCGGCGACCCGGGCGGCCGGGTCGGCCTCCAGCGAGTTGATCATGTCGCCGCGGTAGGCCGGCAGACCGCGCGCGTCGGTCGGCAGCGACCGGGGCTTGGTGTACTGCCCGGCGACCCGGGCGACCTTGACCACCGGCAGCGACGCGCCGTAGGTCAGCACGATCGCCATCTGGAGCAGGGTGCGGGCGTTGGCCAGCAGGTGGCTCTCGGTGTTGTCGGCGAAGGTCTCGGCGCAGTCACCGCCCTGGAGCAGGAACGCCTTGCCCTCGCAGACCAGGGCGAGCTTCTGCCGGAGCTGGTCCACCTCGTAGGGCGCGACGACCGACGGCACGGTGTCGAGCACCTTGCAGACCTCGGCGACGGTGCCCGGGTCCGACCACGGCGGGGTCTGCTCGCGGGGCAGGTCCCGCCAGCGGTCGAGGCCGAGGGCGGCGTCCTCGGCGGAGTCGACGGTCGGTCGGCTGGTCTGCAGGCCCGGGCTGCCCACCGCGGGATGGCTCAGCTGATGCCACTCATGGCGCATGACAGAAAGCGTACGGCGACCGCCGGGGTGCCTGGGCGGCGAGGGGGACGGTTCCGGCAGATGGGAGACCGGTCCCGGTGGGTGCCGGTCAGGAAGCGGGCGAGGGGGCGACGCCGCCCGACGTCGCGCCGGCGGGCGGGGCGCCGCCCGGCGCCTCCCCGGCGATGCACCAGTCGCCCCCGTCCCGGGTGACGGTGAACACCAGCGGCCGAGTGATCTTGCGCTTGCCGGCGGTGACCGACACCGAGACGCTGACCTCCTGGCCGCGCGGGCCGGACCGGACGTCGGTGATCGCCGCCTCGGGCACCTTGAAGTGATCGGCGAAGTCGCCGTTGGGGCCGGTCGCGCCCAGGTCGAAGCCGTCGTGCAGCAGCGCGCAGAGCTGGCTTCGGCCGGCGGCGACGTCCTTGGCGGTCATCGCGTCGAGGTACGCCTGGACGCGCTCGCGGGACCGGGTGGCAGCCTCCTCGGCGGGGGCCCGCTCGGGCTTGGCGGCCGGCTCGTCGTCACCGCCGGTGAGCCCGCAGCCGACCAGAGCGACCGGCAGCAGCACCAGCCCGGCGGCGGTGGCCGCCAGCCTGCGGTGGGTCGGGCGCATGACCACCTCCGTCGACGGGACATCGAGACTGCCGAGCCGCGAGTCTGCCACATCGGGCGGGCCCGGCCCAACGCCGGCGGCCCGGCCGACGCTGGGCGTCGACCGGGCCGGTACGTCACGGGCGGGGAGGGACGGTGCGTGCCCCTCCCCGCCGTGTGGGTGGTGCGTCGGCCCTCGGCTCAGCCGAGACCGCCCTTGATGGCGCTGATGAGCTCGCCGTTGCCGGTGTCACCGGAGAGCTCCCAGAAGAACGCGCCACCGAGGCCCTGGTTCTTCGCGTACGTCATCTTGCCGTTGATGGTCGACGGGGTGTCGTAGCTCCACCAGTTGCTGCCGCACTTGGCGTACGCGGTGCCGGCGATGGTGCCGGTGGCCGGGCAGGTGTTCTTGAGGACCTTGTAGTCCTCGATGCCCGCCTCGTACGTGCCCGGCGCCGCGCCGGTGGCGCTGCCGCCCGGGGCGGCCTGGGTGACGCCCGTCCAGCCCCGGCCGTAGAAGCCGATGCCGAGCAGCAGCTTGTTGGCCGGGACGCCCTTGCTCTTGAGCTTCTGGATCGCCGCGTCGGAGTTGAAGCCCTGCTGCGGGATGCCGGTGTACGAGGTGAGCGGGGAGTGCGGGGCGGTCGGGCCCTGGGCGGCGAAGGCGCCGAAGTAGTCGTACGTCATCGGCATGAGCCAGTTGAGGTTGCCGATGGCGCCGGCGTAGTCGGTAGCGTCGATCTTGCCGCCGTTGCTGCCGTCCGCGGTGATCGCGGCGGTGACCAGGGCGTTGGAGCCGAACCTCGACCGCAGCGCGCTGATCACGTTCTTGAACGCGTTCGGGCCGCTGGTGTCACAGGTGAGGCCACAGGCGTTGGGGTACTCCCAGTCGACGTCGATGCCGTCGAAGACGTCCGCCCAGCGCGGGTCCTCGACCAGGTTGTAGCAGCTCTCCGCGAAGGCGGCCGGGTTCTGCGCGGCCTGGGTGAAGCCGCCGGACCAGGTCCAGCCACCGAAGGACCAGATCACCTTGAGGTGCGGGTTCATCTGCTTGAGCTTGCGCAGCTGGTTGAAGCTGCCGCGCAGCGGCTGGTCCCAGGTGTCGGCGACGCCGTCGACGCTGTCCGCCGCGGTGTACGCCTTCTCGTAGTCGGCGTAGCTGTCACCGATGGCACAGCGCCCGCCGGTGGTGTTGCCGAAGGCGTACAGGATGTGGGTCAGCTTCGCGGCCGAGCCGCTGGTCTGGATGTTCTTGACGTGGTAGTTGCGCCCGTAGACGCCCCACTCGGCGAAGTAGCCGACGACCTTCTTGCCGCCCGGGTTCGGCGGGTTGGTGGTCGGCGGAGTCGTGGTCGGCGGGGTGGTACCGCCGCCGCACGCGGCACCGTTGATGGTGCAGTTCAGCGGCGCCTTGTAGGCGCCGGTGCCGTTGTAACCCCAGCTGAACGAGGCGCCGGGGGCGATGCCGCCGGCCCAGCTCTTCTTGACCGCGACGTAGTGGTTGCCGCTGCTGGTGACGTCGGCGTCCCACGCGCTGCTGATGGTGGTGCCGGACGGCAGGTCGAACTCGATGCGCCAGGTGTTGACCGTGGCACTCGACCCGTTGGTGACGGTCACCCTCGTCTCGTGACCGGTCCCCCAGTCCTGTGCCTTGGTGAACGTGGTGGTGACCGTGCCGGCGCCGAATGCGGTGGTCATCGGCACCGCAGCGACGGTCACGGCGACCACGGCACCGGCCCAGAGGGCCCGGCGGAGCGATCTTTTCATGAGGCGTCTCCCGAACTGTTAGGAAACTTTCCAAAAGAGATGGTGAGACGGTACTCACGGCGTCATCACTTCGTCAAGATGTGCATGTTTCGATTTCTGCTGGTGCGTGGAGTGCACCTGATCCGCCCGTCACCGGGACCCCGCCAGCCGGCGCGTAGCCTCGGGCCATGAACGTCTTCGACATCCCGATCGACGCCCTCAACGGCGGACCCGCCGACCTCGCCCAGTACCGCGGCCGGGCGCTGCTGGTCGTCAACGTGGCCTCCCGCTGCGGCCTCACCCCCCAGTACGCCGGCCTCCAGACCCTCGCGGACACCTATGCCGACCGCGGCCTGGTGGTGCTCGGCGTGCCCTGCAACCAGTTCGCCGGGCAGGAGCCGGGCAGCGCCGCCGAGATCAGCGACTTCTGCCAGGTCAACTACGGGGTCACCTTCCCGCTGACCGAGAAGGTCGACGTCAACGGCCCCGACCGGCACCCGCTCTACGCCGCCCTGGTGGACACCCCGGACGCCGACGGGCACACCGGGGACGTCCGGTGGAACTTCGAGAAGTTCCTGGTGGCCCCGGACGGCACGGTCGCCGCCCGGTTCGCGCCCACGGTCGAACCCGGCGCCGAAGACCTGCGCACCGCCCTGGAGAAGGTGCTACCCACGACCACGGCCTGACCCGCGCCTAACGCGTCGATCATGGACCCGTGGTGCCAGACCTGCGGCGTTTCGCCGGACCCGTCCCCCACCAGGACTCCATGATCGACGGGGCGGAGGACGACGGGGCGGAGGGCGGCGGGCAGTGCGGCGGGGCTTCAGCGCGTGACGAAGAGCCACTGCGCCGCGTCCGACAGGGGGCGGTAGCCGAGGGACTGGTAGATCTGGTTGCTGGTGGGGTTGGTTAGGTCGGTGTAGAGCGTGCAGGCGGTGGCGCCGGCGTTCAGGGCGTATTGGCTGACGTGGGCGACGCTGGCGCTGGCGAAGCCCCGCCCCCGCCACTCCGGGGGCGTATACACGCCGCTGATTCGGACCACGCCGGCGACCGGCCTGCTCAGCCAGGCCGTCGAGACCGGGGTGCCGGCGTGCTCCCACAGCCAGAGCAGGTCGCCGTGCGGCAGCCGGGCGCGGACCTGCCCGGCCGCGTCGACCGGCGGACCGGCGGGCATCGTCTCCGCGGCGAACGCGGCGGCCCAGGCGACCAGCAGGTCCCGGTCCGCGGCGGTGGCCGGGCGGGCGCGCCCGGCCACACCCACCGGCGGCCGGACCGCGTCTAGTCGGAAGATCCGCTGCGCGGTGCCGGGTACGGCGGTCCCGCCGGCCTGTTCGGCGTACCGCTCGGCGAACTCGGCCACGGCCGGGACCGGGCCGTGCACCTCGGCCAGCGGCGGCACCGCCCGGACGAAGTGCTCGGCCAGCACTCGCGCGACGTCCGCCGACACGTTGCCGAGCAGCGGCCCGCGCGGCGGCGTGTGCACCACCGCACCCACCGTCGCGCCGTCGACCACCCGGACGAACCGCTCGCCCCCGGAGAGTGGCACGTCACCCGAGAGCCGGTCCGCGACCAGCGTGAGCAGTACGTTGTGCAGGACGGGCTCGCGCCGCAACCAGCCGTCGGCTCCGGCGGCGAAGGTCGCGAGATCCTCGGTCAGACACTGCACGAACGGCATTCTGCGCACCCGTCGACGCCTCGACAACCGGAATAACCCACCACGGCGGTCGGGAATGCGGCGCGGGTGGACGGAGTTGGGAACCGACATGACAACTGTGGGACTGATCGGCAGTGGCAACATCGGCGGCACCGTGGCCCGACTGGCGGTGGCCGCCGGCTACGACGTGGTGCTGAGCAACTCGCGGGGGCCGGAGACGCTCACCGACCTGGTCGACGAGCTGGGCGAGCACGCCAGCGCCGGCACGGCACGGGACGCGGCGCGGGTCGGCGACCTCGTGGTGGTCAGCGTTCCGCTGAAGGCCTACCGGGCGGTGCCGGTGGAGCCGCTGGCCGGCAAGGTCGTCATCGACACCAACAACTACTACCCGCAGCGCGACGGGAACTTCCCGGAGCTGGACTCCGGCGAGATCACCAGCAGCGAGCTGCTCCAGCGGCACCTGCCGGACGCCCGGGTGGTCAAGGTCTTCAACAACATCTTCTTCAAGCACCTGGACTCCCTGGCCCGGCCGTCGGGCGCGGCCGACCGCAGCGCCCTCGCGATCGCCGGCGACGACGCCGCCGCGAAGGCCGAGGTGACGGCCTTCCTGGATCGGATCGGCTACGACGCGGTGGACGTCGGCCCGCTGGCCGAGGGGTGGCGCTACCAGCCGGACACCCCGGCCTACGGAGTGCTCTACTCCGCCGACCCGAACGACTGGGAGCACCCGAAGCAGGGCGACGCCGACACGCTGCGCGCTTCCCTGGCCGCCGCCACCCGCTGACCGTTCCCGCCGGGCGGGGCCTCCGCGGCCTCGCCTAGCGGGCGGTCGTCCGCAGGGCGGCGGCGAGTTCCTCGTCGTAGGTGGCGATCTGCCGGCCGTCCGAGGCGTACGCCACGAGCCGACCCTGCGCCATGCTCGCCGACCGGAACGAGAACGTCCGCGTCCCCGGGTAGGCGGCGAGCAGGGGAATGGTCCGGGGCGCCCCACCCGGCGCGGAGTAGTACTCCAATCGGGCCACCTGCCCGGAGACCACGCCGTTTACCCGCACCTTGGTCTTCTCGGCCCGCGTGCCGAAGGTGACCGGCGCGTCGGTGCCGTAGGCGGCGCACTCGACCGGGCTGCGGCAGACGAAGAAGTATCGCGGGTTGACCACGTCGTCGAGGGTGTACGCCTTGAAGGTCGGGTCCGCTCCGGCGGGCAGCGGTTGCACGGCGAAGAACGCCACCGCCACCGTCGCCGTGATGCCCACCCGCCACCAGGCCCGCCCGACGGCCGGTCGCCGCTGGGTCCGGACGGCGGCGACCGCCACGCCACCGAAGCCGGCCAGGCACAGCAGGCACACCCCGACGGCGCGGGCGTTCTCGAACAGGAACTGCACGCCCGGCCGCATCGACACCGGGCTGAGGACCGCCCCCAACGAGACGACCATGGCGGCGAGCAGCGCCGCGCCGGCGACCCGCTGGGTGACGCCGGACGCGCCGATCAGCAGCATCGCGGCGAGCACCGGCCACACCTGGTGGTGGGTCCAGGAAACCGGGGACGCGGCCACGGTGGCGCAGCCGACGAGCACCGCGGCGTGCCCGGGGCGGCCCTGCGCGGTCAACTGCCGGGCGCGCAGCAGCGCCGCCGCGCAGATGAGCGCCACCAGGCTGGCCCAGAGCAGGGGCAGCGCCGCCTCGTCGACCCCGACGCGCAGCAGCATTCCGTGCACGGACTGGTTGCCGAGCGAGGCCAGATTGCCGATCCGGGAGGTCTTCCGCACGGCCTCGGTCCAGTAGGTCCAGCTCTCGGCGGGCAGCACGATCGTGGCGAGCCCGGCGCAGGCAACGAACGTCGCCGCCGCGCGACCGGCGTCGCGGTAGCGACCTGTGGCGAGGAAGTAGACCACGAACAGCAGCGGGGTCAGCTTGATCGCCGAGGCCACCCCGACCAGCACGCCACGCACCCGGGGTGGAACCACGCCCATCCCGTCCAGCAGGGCCATCAGCACGATGAAGATGCTGACCTGCCCGAAGCGCAGGTTGCTCTGCACCGGCGCGGAGAGCATCAGCACCGTGGCCGCCACCGCCACGACGAGTGGGCGACGGGACCGTCGGGCGGTCAGTGCGACACCGACCGACCCGGCGATGGCGACGACCGCCGCGCATGTCGCCACCAGCCAGGCCGCCTGCAGGACGCCCTCGCTGACGGCGGTGATCGGCCCCAGCACGAGGGCGGCGAATGGCGGATAGGTGAACGGCCCCCCGTTCTCCGCCACGTACCCGTACAGCGGCCGACCGGCGTGCAGGTCGGACAACGCCCCGTAGTAGATGTGCAGGTCGGACAGGCGGTCCTCGCGTCGCGACACGAGCACGCAGGACACCAGCGCGACGACGACGAAGGCCGCCCACACCAGCGCCACCCGGCGATCCCGCATCGACCGAGGATATTGGATCGCGGCGGTGGGTGGGTGCCCGCCGGCTGGCCGGGGCTCGGACCGCCATCGATGCCAGAAAAAATCAGCGACATGCCGGCGACAACTTGCGCCGTGGTCCCGTACACGGGACTCTGTTCCCTGGGTTGCCGCCCGCTCACCGACCGTGCTCTCGGAGGCGACATGCGCATGCTCCCTACCACCGTGTCCCGCCGGCTGCTCGCCGGCGCCGGCGCGCTCCTGCTCGGCACCACCCTCGCCGCCGTCGGCGTCAGCACGCCGGCCAGCGCCGGCGCGGACACCGTCGGATACGTCCGGCTCGCCCACCTCTCCCCTGACACCCCCGCCGTGGACGTCTACCTGGCCGCCCCCGACGCCGCGAAGCCACGGGTCTTCCCCGGGGTGGGCTACGGCGTGGTCTCCGACTACCTGGAGCTGGCGCCCGGCCGGTACGCGGTGGCGATGCGCGAGGCGGGCGCCCCCGCCAGCGGTCCCCCGGTCCTCACCACCGAGGTCGCGGTGACCAGCGGTGACGCGTACACGGTGGCCGGTGTCGGCCGGCACGCCGACCTGGGGCTGCGGGTGCTCAACGACGACCTCAGCGCGCCCACCCAGGGCCGCGCCAAGGTACGCGTCGTGCAGGCGTCGGTGCGGACCCCGGTGCTGGATGTGGCCGCCGCCGACGGCCCGATGATCGCCAACGGCGTGCAGTTCGCCACCACGACGGACTACCAGCAGGTGGAGCCGGGCAGCTGGCGGCTGCGGCTGACCGGGGCCGGCGGCCCGAGCACCGACACCGAGGTACGCCTCACCGGCGGCGCGGTCTACTCCCTGCTGGTGCTCGACGCGAAGCAGGGCGGACTCACCACCGAGCTGCGCCGCGACGCCGAGGGCGGCACCGTCGTCCCCGCGGGCGGGGTGGACACCGGCGCCGGCGGCTCGGCCGCGGCCGGGCGTGGGGCGTACCCGCTGGTGGCCGGCGGGCTGGCCGCGGTGGCCGTCATGGTGAGCCTGCTGCTCTGGCGTCGGCGGCGGCGCACCACCTGGTGAGCACCCGGCCGGGCCCCGCGATCCGGCGGCACCGTGACCGCCGGGTGCCGCTGGCCGCGCTGGTCGCGGCCGGCGGCACCC
>NZ_RCVI01000389.1:0-13051 GCF_003667455.1 Micromonospora sp. CV4
CTCGCGCCCTGGCGCCGGCCCGGTGCTCTTGCGCGCTGGCGGCCGGCCCGGTGCTCTTGCGCGCTGGCGGCCGGCCCGGTGCTCTTGCGCGCTGGCGGCCGGCCCGGTGCTCTTGCGCCCGGCCGGCGCTCGACGCCCGGCCTGGCGCTTGATCGACTCGATTTCCTGGAAGTCGGGCTGTCACGGCCGTCCGGACACCCCGACTTCCCGAATGCCGAGTGGATCAGGGGCGGGGAGACTCCCGGACCCAGCCGTGCTTCTCCTTGCCCCGCCGCCCAGCCGTCGCCGCCAGGCAACGTGGGCAGATCCAGCCGACCGCATCGGCCTCGGTGAGCACGTCAGTACCCGAGTAGTCGAAGCGCACGTGCGGGAACCGACGCAGCCGGGTACGACTCAGCGCCAGGCCGCACACCGTCTGGTTCTGGCCGGGTAGCCAGGCGTGCACTTCCCCGCCCGGCTCGCGTACGCCGTCCGGCCCGATCTCCTCCCCGGACGCCGCCACCGCCGGAGTGCTGCTCAACTTCATGCCCCTTCTGGTTCCCCACCCACCCGCACCCATGCACCGCGGCGCGATCTCGCTTGATCCACTCCACATCCCCGACAGAGCGGCATCCAGCACGCCGGACACCGCCAGTTCGCCGATCTCGTGTCGATCGAGGGCGGTGGCGGCCGGTGCGGCCCAGGCATCGACGGTCGGCCGGAAGCCGAGAGTCGTCGTCGGGCACCGTCCGGTAACCTGAGCGCGCGGGCCGCTAGCTCAATGGCAGAGCTGTGGACTTTTAATCCATAGGTTCAGGGTTCGAGTCCCTGGCGGCCCACCATTTACCGGCGCTGAGCTGCGAGAACGCCCGGCAGAGATCCCCGGGCACAACCAGGGCACAAACTAGCTGTGATCTTGGCTAGCGGGAGCGCTGGCTGCTTGTCGGTGGCTTGGCGTAGGAGTTGGCCGACAACGTCACGCGGATGGTCCTTCTTCGGCAGCCAGTTGAACGTCGTGTCGCAGGCCTCGAAAGCGTGTGAGGGTTAACGCCCTCTGCGGGTCCACTCCCGCCGCCACCGCTCGTGAGTGCGAGAACGCCCAGTCGATCTCCACGGATAGGCCGGGCGTTCCAACCTGGTCGTCGACGACCGCTTGAACTTCCGCCAGGTAGATCGCTTCGACCAATTCATCGCAGTTTGATCGATTATGGTCGAGAGTACCGATGCGGACGTCATCCGGCGAGTCACCTCCTCCAGGGTGGCCCCCGCGCCCAGTTCGCCGAAGACGTCGCGGGCCGTGCGCAGGATGGCGTCGAGGTTGCGGGGCGGCGTCGGCGACGGGGCCGCCGGCGATCCAGAATCGAGATGACCATGACGTTCGGCTCCCCGTCCACCCCGCCCACGATCATCATTGGCGGCGACCTTCCGGTCGGACGGGTCGGCTTCGGGGCGATGCAGCTCACCGGCGACCAGGTCTGGGGCCCGTACCCCGACCACCAGCGTGGGCTGGCGCTGCTGCGCGCGGTGGTGGAGGAGGGCGTCACCTTCATCGACACCGCCGATGTCTACGGGCCGCACACCAACGAGCTGCTGATCCGCGAGGCGCTGCACCCCTACCCGGCGGGGCTGGTGGTGGCGAGCAAGGGCGGCTTCGTCCGGGGCGGCCCCGACTACTCGACTCTGGGCTGGGTGGGCAACCCGAAGTACCTGCGGCAGTCCGCCATGCTGAGCCTGCGCCGCCTCGGCGTGGATCGGTTCGACCTCTACTACCTGCACAGCGGGTACGCGACCGACGCCCCGTTCGAGGACCAGGTCGGCGAGCTGAGGAAGCTGCAGGACGAGGGCTGGATCCGGCACATCGGGCTGTCCAACGTCACCGCGGCGCAGTTCGAACTCGCCCGGTCGATTGCGGAGATCGCCGCGGTGACCGCCCTGTACAACATCGGCAACCGCACCGGTGCGGACCTGCTTGCGGCGGCGGAGCGGACCAGAGCGGTGTTCTCGCCCTGGCACCCGGTCAGCCTGCGCGACGGCGGGGACAACGCCGGCCAGGTCGCCACCGCCCTCGCGCCGGTCGCCGCCCGGCACGCGGCCACGCCCCAGCAGATCGCGCTGGCCTGGCTGCTGCACCGCTCTCCGGCGATGCTGCCCATCCCCGGCACCACGAGCCTGGCCCACCTGCGGGAGAACCTCGCGGCGGCGCGGATCGCGCTGAGCGACGCCGAGGTCGCGGAGCTGACCGCCCTCGTTCCCGAAACCGCCGCCTAACCGGGCACCGCCTCCCGCAGCTGAATGTCGGGAAGCATGCTCCGGCCTCGGAAGCAGGGCCACTTTCACCCCTCAGAAATCCGAAAGGTTGGACCCGGACCTCGCAGGCTTGGCGCCGTTGGAAATCCGGGCCCGTTGAGTCGCAGTCCGCTTCGTGTCCGGACTACAACATCACCTTCAGCCGAGCAGCCGGGCCTTCTGCTGTTCGAACTCCTGTGGAGACAGCAGGCCCTGATCCCGTAGCGCGGCGAGTTTCGCCAACTCGTCGGCGACCGACACTGGTGCGGCCGTTTGCGACGGCGCGTTGTGGCGGGCAGCGATCGCCTGCTCGATCACAGCGCGCAGCCGCTCGAACTCGGGCATCTGCTTCTTGGTGAAGACCACGGAGTTCTCGTCTCGAGCCGCATCGGTTGTCTGCTTACCGAACGCCGACCGAGACCCGCCCTGACCGGGTATCTCGAACTGAATGAATCCGTTGATCAGGCCGCCTGCAGGTTTCCACTGCACACTGCTGACTGAGCCGAGTGGCATCCGCTTTTCGCCCTTGCCCACTGAGGCGCGGGCGAGGAAGCCCTTGCGGGTAATAGTGATGTAGGTGCCGTCGAAGTGAACCTGACCGGTATGGCCGTTGGCGGTCACTGCGGCTGAATGGGCGTGGGGTGCATATGTCACGGTCATGAGTGTTGCTTGAGATGTCCTGCGTGACACCCGGGCGATCGGAGGACCACCCATCAACCGGGCACATCCAGGCCGGCCAGGCAAACGGCCCACGCGGTTGTCCCGCTTCCACGGCCCTGTCAGCGTGGCGAGGCGTGTTCAGATACGCCGGAGGCCGCCTCGGCGCGATGCCGGGGCGGCCTCTCGAGGGCTAGGCGTCCTTCTTCTTCAGCTCCTCGAGCTGGGCCCGGAGGAGGGCCGTCTCAGCCTCCAGCCGTGCGGCCTCGGCCTTCGAGACGCGCTCGTCGGCCTTCGAAGAGCGTCGGGCAGCCTTGGCCTGCTTCTCCTTGGGGTTCGACCAGTCGACGAGGCCGAGGGTGCTAACGCTCGTGAGCTTGCGGATCATGCCCATGGTTATCGGTCCTGTCTGTAGGCGTGCGAGTCGTGACAGGTCAGGCTAATGATCTTGGAAGAGATGCGACTATCCGCCGAAGCTACGGAGGACTGCCCCACACGGCGTACTCCTCATCGCCGGGTCGGACGATGCGATACCGCCGGACCTCGGGCTGCTCCGCAGGTCAGCGGCCTTTATGGCCGCTGTTGCCGTATCTGGCCGGTGCAGCAGCGAGCGCAGGGTCTACCCAAGCGTGACGAGGAGATCCGCTTCACCGAATCAACGGGCCCCCTTAGCATCCCTCGTCGTCTAGACATCGCCGTTCTGCCGAGCGCGGGTCGCAGCCGGGTGCTGACTCTGAAAGCAGGACGCGCTGATCATCAACGGCTGCGGCATCGTCGCCAGGGGCCAGCGCGGTAGCTTGGCGATCATGGCGGACTGGGAGATTCGGCCGGCCTCGGAGGCGGATGTTGAGGCGGTGGCCGAGTTGCGGGCCGTGGTGCTGCGGGCGGATCTGGAGCGGCTCGGGCGGTACGACGAGAAGCGGGTGCGGCAGCGACTGCGGGACGGATTCGCGCCGGCGCACACCTGCGTGATCGAGGTGGGCAGCGCGTTCGCCGGCTGCGTGTCGCTGCGGCCGGCCGAGGACGCGTACTGGCTGGAGCACTTTTATCTGGCCCCGCACCTGCAGGGCAGCGGCATCGGTGCGGCCGTGCTGCGCAGGCTGTTGGAGCAGTGCGACCGCGACGTCACCCTGGTCCGGCTGAACGTGCTGCAGGGCAGTCCGGCACGGCGGCTGTACGAGCGGCACGGATTCACACTCGAGACCGAGGATCCGGTGGACGTCTTCATGGTGCGCGAGCCGGCCCCGGCTGTGGGCGCGGATCCCGGTCGCCTCGGGAATGGTGGGTTGTTGTGAGCGGTATACCTCAGAGTCATAAATATGCCTGTGAGGTATAGAGCTCGTCGGTGACCTCGCTCAGCAGGCCGGCCACGGCTGGTCCGGCTGTCAGGCGATGGATTGGTGTTGCGGAATGCCCGGGCCAGGGAACTGGTGACCGCGGTTGCTCGTCCCATCACCTGAGGTCCGGGCCGCTCAACCGCCCGGCGGGCGTGGGAACGGGAGACAAGATGAGCGGGCGCAGGTACCTGATAGCTGTCGTCGCGGTCGGGGCGTTGCTCGCCGGCTGCGGCGAGCGGGGCGGGTCGGAGACGGCGGCTCCGGGTGGGTCCCAGTCCACCGCTACGGAACCTGCACCGGTTGTGTCGCCGCAGACGGAGCCTGTCGCGCTGATCGGTTCCTGGAAGCTGGCGGAGGTTGCCGAAGGCGCGGGTGACATTCTGCAGCTCACACCGGACAAGCACAACGGCCTGCTGTTGTACGACCGGTGCGGCGCGCTGATGGGCACGTGGCGGGCCAATGCCAACGGCCTCTTCGTCGCCGGCGCCTCCGGACGTTCGGTTTCCGACAACGACGCCCAGGAATGCCGCCCCGGTCCTGAGCTCATGAATCCGGCCTGGCTGCATCGGGCCAGCGCCTTCCGCGTGGAAGGCGACAGCCGCGTCCTGCTCGACGCCCAGGGCGGGCACGTCGCCCGGCTGCTGCCCGGCGCGAAGCCCACCCCCGGGCCGAACCTGCCTTCTCCGGCGGGGCCGCCCGTGGTCACCGACGAGGTCCGGCGTGCCTTCGCGCCGGCCGCCGCACTGCCGGCGGGTCTGACGCCCTCGCGCCGTGACACCCTGCTCGGTCGATGGGTGCCGGTTGATGCTCGGCCGGGCAGGTTCGGGTCCGGAGGGCCCTACGTGGAGCTGCGGGACGACGGCACATGGCGGGGTTCCGACGGCTGCAACGGTGAGGGAGGGCAATGGGTCGCCGGACCGGCAGGCGACTTCCTCGCCACCAGCGGACCCACCACAGTAATGGGCTGCGACAACGTTCCGGTGGGTGTCTGGCTCTCCAAGGCGTGGCGGGCAGGGCTGGACGGCGAAGTGCTCGTGCTCCTCGACGCCCAGGGTGGGGAGACGGGCCGACTCAAGCGGGACAGGTGAGGCCGCTGCGGTGCGCTCGTTCGGGCTCAGTCGCCCCAGTCCAACTGGTGCTCCGGAACGCCCACCGTCCTGCCGTATTCGACGGCCTCGGCTCGGCCTTTCCGATCGCCCCTCCGATAGCGGAAGACCTGGTTGGAAAAGACCACAACGCGGTCATCGCCAACGGTGAAGTCGGCGTACCAGCCGCCGTCGGAGGCCAGCGACTCGGCGAGCGCACGACCGATCTCATCGGCTGCCTGGTTGGCCGCCTCGAAGTCGAGGAGGGTCCACACCTTCGGCTGGTCATCTGAGGCCGAGTTCGACACGTCCTGCCGGCGCACCCGGACGATGTTGAGCCCCGCCACCCGGAGGTCGGTGGCTGGACGCAGACTCTCGGCAATCAACGTCCCTCGAATCATGACCTCAGCCTGCCATCCACCTACGACACCGGCGGGGTCCCGCCCGGTCCAGCCGCACCGGTGCCGGTGCCCAGGTCCGCGGCGAGTTCGGTCGCCTGCTCGGTGAGACGTTGCCGCTCGTCCGGGTCGAGGTTCTGTTCCCAGTCTCTGAACCGGTGGTAGCGGTCGAGGAGTTCTCCGCCGTAGGCGTCGTTGGCGGCGATCTGGCGCAGGTCGCCGTGGCCGGCGAGGACGTCGCGGGCCATCTCCTGGAGGTCGTCGCCGGCGACCCCGTCGCGTAGCCGGGTGAGGCTGGCGTGGAGGAGCTGGGCCAGGCCCGGATCCCCTTCGGTGAGGTCGAGGAACTGGTGCTCTGGTTGCGGTTCAGGTTGCGTCATGAAGCACCGGGCTCGTGTAGGGCTGGTCGGGCAGGGGCACCTTGGACAGGTCACCGCCCTGTTCGGCGAGGGTCTTGATGAAGCTGAAGAAGCCGAGGATCGCGGTGCCGGCGGCTTGGATCTTCAGCGCCGCGTCGTTGACCTTCTTGACCAGTTCGATGGCTTGCCAGGCGGCGACGCCGTAGCCGACGACGGCACCGGCGCCGGTCTCGATGAGCGCTGTGCCCGCGGCGGCGCTGACGCCGATGATGATGGCCTTGTCGATCATCATCTTGACCAGGCCGCCGATCATGTCAGCCAGGAGCCAGATGGCGCGAGCGGCTTCGTGGTACTTCTCTTTGATCTCGATGAGGACGAGGTTCTGCTGAACAAGTGCCTTCGTGAGCTGACGGAAGTAGACGAAGGCCGCGTCGGCGGCCTGCCCGTCCCACTGCTGGTCCATGTGGGAGGCGGTCAGGGTGGCGTTCTGACCGAGGGCCTGCAGGCTCTGGCCGAGGTTGCCGTAGGCGTCGCCCGCCTTGTAGAAGCTCTCCCAGTCTCCAACGAGGGCGTTGCTGATGGTGCCGATGACGTCGTACCCGGCGCAGTCCTTGATGATCTGGTTGACCCAGTGCGAGATGGAGATCGCGTCCAGGACGCCGATCGGGTTGGCGAAGCCCTTGGTCATCGTGGGATCGGGTTCGCTGGGCTCGACGAGGAGGTCCGTCGGCTCTCTCACGGCAGGTTCCCACCCGTCGGGTGCCCGCGGGGAAGCTCGTAGCCGCTGCGGTCGACGGCCGGGTAGGTCGCGTCCAGACGGGCCGCGCTGCCGGTGTCGGTGCGCCGGTAGTAGTCGGCGGTCTCCTGGAGCGCGTCGCGTGACTTGCCGAGCAGCTCCATCAGGTGGGTGAGCCGCTTGGTCATCTCGTCGACGAGCTTCTGGTGTGCGGGCCACGCTTCGTTGAGCAGACCCTGGTCGTGCCACGCCAGGTCGGTGTGCTTGAGCATGTACGCCTTGGCGGTCTGGGCGTCGAGGGCGGCGTCGTTGACGCGGGCGGCGGCGCTCTCCAAGGCGCTGGGTTCGACGGAGAAGCTCACGACAGCCGGTCCCCGATGATGCCGGTCACCACGAGCAGGACCGCGGCAACGAGCAGCGCGAGGGCCATGATCCGGCCGCGCCGTTTCGACTCCGCGTTGGCGCTCGCTCGGTAGACACCGAGGCCGGCCACGGCAGCCACCCCGAGAGGTGTCGCTACCGACATGAAGCGGAAGAACGACCAACCGCTGAAGGTGCCGTCGTCCCCGACTATCGCCAGCTGGTAGGCCAGGAAGCCGAGGCCGACCACGCAGAAGAAGAACAGCACCATCGACACCAGGGCGACGCTCTTGCGGAAGTCGTGCCACTGATCCAGCTTGTCCGGCACCGCCGCCACCCGATCCGTCCGCCCCGTCTCACCCACGACCGCACCATGCCACAGCCCGACCACGGACCGCGACCCCGTCTTCACCCCGCACGAATCGATGTCGGGAAGTGGGCTGCTGGTAGACAAAGGGCCGGCCGACCGCGCCGCCGAAGGACGAGGAATGAGCACACAGCGCAGTTACTACGAGCCGGCGCCGGCGACCCACGACGGCGCCACGGCCGCGCTCGCCGCGGGTGACATCGACGCTCTCACCGACTCGATGGTCGGGCTGGCCCTGCACGACGCGGACTGGCGCTGGTGCCAGGACTTCTACCTGGGGCTGCTGGACCACCCGGAGAAGGATGTCCGGGCCACCGCGGCGATCTGCCTCGGTCATCTGGCCCGCATCCACCGTCGGCTCGACACCGACCGGGTCATGCCAGCCCTGCGCGCCCGACTGCGCGACCCGGCCGTCGGCGGCACGGTGGAGGACGCCATCGCCGACATCGAGCAGTTCCTCGGCCTTCCGCCCGGATAGGCGACCCTTCGTCCAGCCGCCCTGCACCGGTCCAGCACGCTCCCTTGACCTCAAGGGTGCTTGAACTTCTACGGTGATCGCGTTCGCTCGTCGCCGACAAGGAGCCTGGGCCATGATCACGGAGTACACCCACGAGAGGCTGGCCGCGCAGCCCATCGGTTACTGGAGCGGCGAGGCGTACCGTGTCGTGGTCGGACGCATCCGGGCGGAGCTTGCCGTGGAGCAGCTCACCCAGCCGCACTGGTGGACGCTCAACCACGTGGCCGGCGCCCCCGGCAGGTGGAGTCGTACCGAACTCGCCGAACGCCTCGCCCCCTTCGACGACCTCAACATCGATTTCGCGGAGGTCTTCGACGACCTGGTCGCGCGGGGTTGGATGAGCGAGCAGGCCGGCACCCTGTCCCTCACCGAGGCCGGGGAGGCTGGGCGCCTCCGCGCCAAGGAGCGAAACGCGCGGGCGCACGAGCAGATGCACCAGGGCATCGCGACAGACGACTATGTGGCGGCCCTCAACGTGCTGCGCCGCATGATCGCCAACCTGGGCGGCAACAGCGACCTTCCCTGAGCTGTCAGGGCCGGGGCGCAGCCCGATACTCGGACCAGGCCGACGAACTGATCGATCCGGCGGCGACCTGGTGAAGGACCTGATCGGCCTGCACCGGATGACGCGCCCACGGCCGCGGATCCGGGTTCATCGGTCTCGCCACGTGGTACGAATGCCTCATTACGGGCATGAGCCACAGGACGGGCGACCGATGACGACGAGCAGGGCGGGCAGGCTGCTGCGGAAGCCCGAGGATCCGCAACGGGCGACGTTCCTGGAGTTGTTCTTCGACCTGGCGTTCGTCTACGTGCTCACCCAACTCTCGCGGGTGCTCAGCCAGGACCTCACGTGGCGCGGGGCCTTCCACATGCTGGTGTTGCTGCTGGCGGTGTGGTGGGTCTGGTGCAGCACGGCGACGGTCCCGGACCGGTTCGACCCGCAGCGGCCGACGATACAGCTGCTGGTCATCGCGACCCTGGTCGGCAGCCTGGTGATGGCTGTCGCGCTGCCGGCGGTGTTCGGCGCGCAGGGCCTGATCTTCGCGGGCGCGTACGTCGCGGTCCAGGTCGGTCGCAGCCTCGGCCTTCTCATCGCCCTGCGGGGCCACGAGTTGCAGCGCGGCGCCCTACGGGTACTCATCTGGTTCTGCGTATCGGCCGTGCCGTGGATCGCGGGAGCGCTGGTGCACGGCACCGCCCGCGAGGCACTGTGGGCGCTGGCGGTGGCCATCGACTACCTGGCGGGGAAGCTCCGCTACCGCACACCGGGCCTGGGCCGCTCACCGCCCGCGGAGTTGCCGAGCGCGGCCGAGCACCTGGCCGAGCGCCACCGACAGTTCTTCATCATCGCGCTCGGCGAGTTGATCCTGGTCTCCGCTTCGACCCTTGGCGGCAGTGGCTTCGCGACCGACCGGACCGCGGCGTTCCTGGTGTCGATCGCCACCACGGTGCTGCTCTGGCGGATCTACATCTACCGCGCCGGCGAGTTGTCGGCCGCAGCCATCGGGGGCTCCCCCGATCCGGCCCGCCTCGGCCTGTCGGCGTTCTACGCCCATCTGGTCATGGTGACCGGCGTCGTCGTCACCGCGGTCGGCGCCGAACTCGTCATCGCCCATCCAACCGGGCACGCCCAGACGGCCTGGATCGCCGTCATCCTCGGCGGGCCCGCGCTGTTTCTGGCCGGGCGTGCCCGCTTCGAGTACGCGGTCTTCAGCCGGGTCTCCCCGGATCGACCGCTGGGGCTGCTCGCGTTGGCCGTCCTGGCACCGGTGATGCTTCTCGTACCACCGCTCGTGGCCGCCCTCGCCGCCACCGCGGTCCTGGCCGGGGTCGCCGTCGCGGACGCCGCCGGCGCGCGAGGGCGTCCACCCGAGCCGCCGTCGCCACCCGGATAGCCCGGGCGTGCTCTTGTCGGGCAGGTTCCGCGAGGATTCCCGCATCGCCGCAGTGCAACAACGACGACAGGAACCTCATGGACCAGTTGAGCCGCCGCGCCCGCGACCTCGGGATCGTGGTCGGGCCGCTGCCCACCGGGCGGCACAACGCGATCACCGACGTCGACGGAGTCCTGGTCGGGCACACCACCATCGACGACGGCGCCGATCTGCACACCGGCGTCACCGCGGTCGTACCGAGTCAGCTCGGCCCCGGACGCTGGACCCTGCCGGCCGCCGTGTACTCCGGCAACGGCCACGGGAAGCTCGTCGGCTCGACCCAGGTCGACGAACTCGGCGTACTGGAGTCACCGATCGTCCTGACCGCCACGCTGTCCGTCTTCCGGGCGGCGGACGCGCTGCTCAGTCACCTGATGGACCGTCGCCCCGACGGCCTGTCGTTCAACCCACTGGTCGGCGAGACCAACGACGGCCACCTCTCCGACATCCGCCGCCGGCCGCTCACCGAGGAACACGTGCTCGCCGCCGTCACCGGGGCGTCCGACGGGCCACCGGCGGAGGGCTGCGTCGGGGCCGGCACCGGCACCACGGCCCTGGGCTTCAAGGGCGGCATCGGTACGTCGTCGAGGACGGTGCGGGTCGCCGACCGACCGGGGACGGTCGGTGCCCTCGTCCAGTCCAACTTCGGCGGAGTGCTCACCGCCCTCGGCGTCCCGCTGCCGGTCGGTGAGCTGATCCCGGACGCCGACCGGACCGAACCGTCCGGCAACTCCTGCATGATCGTGGTCGCCACCGACGTACCCCTGGACGCCCGGCAGCTCGGACGGCTCGCCCGGCGGGCGGTCTTCGCGATGGGCCGGGTCGGGGCGTCCTACAGCAACGGCAGCGGCGACTACGCGATCGCGTTCAGCACCGCGCAGCCGGACCAACGACCAATCCCGGACGGGGAGATCAACCCGGTCTTCGCCGCCGTCCTGGACTCGGTCGAGGAAGCGCTGCTCAACTCGCTCTTCACCGCCGCCACCACCACCGGTGTGGCCGGTCGTACCAGTCACGCCGTGCCACACGGGGCGGTGGTCCGGCGGTTGTCGGCGGCCGGCCGGCTGGCGGCGCCAGCCTGATCCACGCCTGGAGTTGACGCCGGCCGGGCGGCGAGCCAGGCACCGATCGTCAACGGGCTCGGGTACGAGCGCCGGTGAAGATGCCCGCCTGGTCCAGGACGGCCACCACGATCAGCACCCCGGCGGCGATCGCGCTGACCGCGACCAACGGCAGGCGCACGGCGACCGCTGCGCCGACCAGGATGAACAGGCCGATCACCCGCGGCCAGGAGAGTCTCCGGTGGATCGCCAGGGAGAACAGGATCCGCCCGACGAGGAAGAGGGTGGGTCCGCCCAGGATGACCACGACGGCGGTCGTGCCGCCGATCTCGGTGGGGTGGGCGATGCTCAGTTCGGCCCCGACCGCGGTCGCCACAATTCCGGCGATCATCACCAGGTGCAGGTAGCCGGTGGTGACCCCGAGCCGGGACGGGTCGGCGTTCTCGATGGCCGGACCCAGGCGCTGGCCGGCGGGCGTCACGTAGAGCAGACCGATCAGCACGGCGGTGGTGAAGACCAGCAGGAACGCGGCGGTCTCCGGGAGGCTGAGGCGGGTGCCGGTGTACGTGAGGCCGGCGACCAGGACGAGTTCGCCCAGCGCGATGATCAGGATCTGCTGGTACCGCTCGGCGAAATGCTCACCGGCGAGGTGCAGCTCCTGCTGCCGGGCCCGACCCAGCCGCGGCGTCGGCCAGCCCAATCGTGGGCCGGTGAGATCGATCGCGAGGGCGAGCAGCCAGAGCGGCACCCGCCATTCCGGCAGGAACGCGCCGGCCAGCCACGGTACGGCGGAGACGCTGTACCAGCAGAGGACCCGCAGCGCCCGGCTCTGCCGCGGGTGGCCGCGCAGTGCGAGGGCGGTGACCGTGCCCCGGAGGAGATGGACCGCGACGTACGCGCCGGCGAAGAGCATGCCCCGCCCGTCCAGCGCCTGCGGGACCGCGACCCCGGCCAGCAGGCTGCCCAGCGTGGCGCCGACCAGCAGCCCCCGGATCGCCTGGGTCTCCGGGTCGTACCAGTCGGTCAGCCAGGTGGTGGACACCCAGATCCACCAGACCCCGGTCAGGAGCAGCGCGGTCCGCAGCGCCCCCATCAGGGTGAGGTCGGCGAGGAAATGCTGGGCCAGTTGGCTGAGGGCGAGGACGAACGCCAGGTCGAAGAAGAGCTCCAGGAAGGACGCGCTGAGCGGCACGTTCCGTCCTCGCAGCACCCGTTCGGGCCGGCTCACCATCAGCGCTCCTTCCGGTGGCACGCCCTGCGTCCGTCGTACCACCCGGGACCGGAGGCCGGCGGCGAAAGCGGGCAACCGAGCAGGCGGGGTGCGGCCGGTTCCGCAGCGGCCGCATCCTGACCTCGCGGCGGGGGGCTGGTCGCCCCGCCGTGTCGTTGATCCGGTTGTAGCCCGCCCCCACCAGGGACGACGGTGGGGGCACCGACCGTCGAGGGGGACGCCGATGACCAGTCAGCGGGAGACCGTGCAGGTCGACCACGACCTGTTCCGCGCCGTGTACGACTCGCCCGCGTCGCTGCCGGGCCGGCACCGGTGGACCACCCCGGAATCGGACGTCCGGCGACTGGAGAAGCTGCTCGGCATGCCGGCGCGCACCATCGGCGCCCCGCTCTGGGTCAGCGGCGACGAGCCGGACTGCCCGAAGTGCGGCCGGCGGATCACCTGGTACGACATCGTCTCGTCGGCGCTCTCCGGCCTGCACGACAAGGCCATGATCGCCACCGTCATCCTCGGCGAACGCAAGTACGTCAACACGGAGATCCCGGACGCCATCCCCGGTGTGCGCTGCGCCGACTGCCACACCGCGATCGACGGCCTGCGCAGTTTCAAGTGCCACAACTGGGCGTACGCCTTCGAGGCGCTGGAGGCCGTCCGCGAACGGATGGCCGGGGGGCTCGGGCCGACCTGACCGTCGCCTGCGTACACGAGCAGCGGGTGGCAGCAGGTCAGCCGGCCGAGCGG
>NZ_RCVI01000391.1:0-13019 GCF_003667455.1 Micromonospora sp. CV4
GCGGTGCAGACGGTCAAGGCGCAGGGCGCGCAGTCGCACATCGAGCTCAACGACGAGCAGACCGCCAACGTCAAGGCGATCATCGCCGCGACGAAGAAGGCCGGCCTGCCCGAGCGGGCCGCGGTGATCTCGATCGCCACGAGCCTGCAGGAGTCGAAGCTGGAGAACCTGGGCCACCTCGGCGACATGAACGACCACGACTCGCTGGGCCTGTTCCAGCAGCGCCCGTCCAGTGGTTGGGGTACGCCGGAGCAGATCACCGACCCCGAGTACTCCACCACCGCGTTCCTCAAGGGCCTCAAGCAGGTCGACGGCTGGCAGGACATGGCGCTGACCGACGCCGCGCAGACCGTGCAGGTCTCCGCCTACCCGGATGCCTACGCCCAGTGGGAGCAGCAGGCCACCGACCTGGTCGCCCAGCACTGGAACAGCTGACCCACCACTACACCCAGAACACCAGAACAACGACTGGCCGGCACCCCATCTCGGGGTGCCGGCCAGCGGCATGTCCACGTCGCGATCGGGCTCCTGCTCGCGTACCTCTCGGGTTGTCAGTCCTTGGTGTGGTTGCGTGTGCGCAGGATGTCGATCAGCGCGGCGATCAGCGCGAGCGCGATGATCCCGGTGGCCAGGATGAGTGACGCTTCGAAGGCCGTGGTCCAGTTGCCGCGGTTGTCGGCCAGCGACGAGAAGAACATCGAGCCGACGGCGGCGATGCCGGCGGCGGCGCCGATCCGCTGACCGGTCTGGAGCATGCCGGCGCCGCTGCCCGCCTGGGGTACCGGCACCTGGGCGAGCGTGAGGGTCTGGTTGGGCGCGATCACCAGGCCGCTGCCGATGCCCGCGACGAGCAGCGGACCGGCGGTCACCCAGGGCGCCGGAGCGTCCGGCGCGAGGCGCAGCGCGACCACCGTCGCGGCCAGCCCGATCACCACGCCGAGCAGGCCGATGGCGACCAGCGGCCGGCCGAAGCGGTTCACGATGCGGCCACCCAGTGCGGACGCTGCGGCGGAACCGAGGGCGAACGGTGTGATGGCGAGGCCGGCGACGAGCGCGCTGTAGCCGAGGCCGTTCTGCAGAAAGAGGGTGAAGATGAAGAAGATCGCGGTGAAGCCGCCGAAGTAGACCAGCGCGATGAGCGACCCCAGGGTGTACGACTGGAAGGTGAACAACCGCAGGTCGAACAACGGTTCGCGGTGCCGCGCGTACCACCGCTCCCAGAGCCCGAAGGCGACCAGCACGGCCAGGCCGGCCGGGATGAGCGCCCACTTCCACGGGGTCCGCCACTGCTGCTCCTGCACGAGTGGCAACAGGATCAGCACCACACCCACGCCGAGCAGCAGTACGCCGACCGGGTCGAGTCGGCGCCGGTCCGGCTGGCCCTCGGGGCGGCCGGGCAGCAGGCGCCAGCCGAGGATCGCCGCGACGATGCCGACCGGCACGTTGACGAAGAAGACCCACCGCCACCCGTGCTCCTCGCCGCCGATCGCGATGAGCAGACCGCCGAGCAAAGGACCGACGGCGGTGGAGATGCCGATGGTGGCGCCGAGCACTCCGAACGGGCGGGCCCGTTCCGGCCCCCGGAACAGTTGCTGGATCAGCCCGATCACCTGGGGGTTGACCACGCCGGCGGCCGCGCCCTGAAGCAGGCGGGCGGTGACCAGCCACGCCGGGGAGGTGGCCAGACCGGCGAGCGCGCTGGTCACGGTGAACAGCGCGATGCCGAAGACGAACGCGTTGCGCCGGCCACGGGCATCGCCGAAGCGGCCGGCCGGCACCAGCACCAGGCCGAAGGTGAGCGCGTACCCCGAGAGGACCCACTGCAGGTCGCTCGGGGAGGCGTGCAGCGCGCGGTCGAGGGACGGGACGGCGACGTTGACGATGCTCACGTCCAGCAGCGTCATGAACGCGGCGACCAGCCCGACGCCGACGGCCTGCCAGCGTCGCCGGTTCTCCGCCGCGTCGACCGGCTGCGGCGAGCGCGCCGCTGTCATCGTGCCCCCCGTTGACCGTCGATCATCATCCCTGACCGCTACCCCGGTCACCGGGGGGCGAACCGTCGAGGGCCGCGCCGCGGGTCACGCCATCTGGCGGGCGCAGAACCGGGGACCGAAGTCGAGGCCCGCCATGGGTGAGTCCTCGCGGTGCAGCAGACCCTTCTCGGTGAGCAGGTGCAGCGGCGCGTCCAACTGCTCCTGGGCCAGCCCGGACTCTTCGGCGATCATGTCCGGGTACGGCACCTGGCCGCGCGCTTCGAGTGCGGTGACCGCCTGGTACACCCGTTGCTCGACCTCAGACAGTTGCACCTGCTGCATGACATCCTCCTTCGCTCGTCCGCCTCTACGCAGACGGTTGCGTTGCGCCGGTTACCCCCTGCGTGACCGAAGATGCCCACCCGATCGGGCGGTCGGCGCGGCCCGCGGGACGCGCGGCGGTCGGCCCGGCTCACGGGTGGTGCCCTAGGCTGCACCCGTGATCGTCTGGGATCTCGTCGTCGTCGGCGCCGGCCCCGCCGGCCTCTCCGCGGCACACGCCGCCGCCAGCGCCGGCGTGCGCACCCTGGTTGTCGAGCGGGCTGAGCATCCGCGTTACAAGACCTGCGGCGGTGGCCTGATCGGCACCTCACTGGCCGCCGTACGGGATCGGATCGACGTGCCCGCGCACGACCGGGTGACCCGGGTGACGTTCACCCGGGACGGCCGCCGTGAGTTCACCCGCCGGCACGGCAGTCCGGTGGTGACCATGGTGCGCCGCGAGGAGTTCGACGACCGGCTGCGCGCGGCGGCGGTCGCCGCCGGCGCCCAGGTGCGGGAGCGGGCCGCGGTCCGCGCCATCGAGCAGGACCCGGAGGGGGTACGCCTGCGGCTGGCCGACGGTACGACGATCGCGGCTCGGGCGGTGATCGGCGCGGACGGCTCCTCGGGGGTCACCGCCCGGCATGTGGGAGTGCAGTACCGGCAGGTGGATCTGGGGCTGGAGCTGGAGGTGCCGGTGCCCCCGGTGGAGCAGGAGCGTTGGCGGGGGCGGCTGCTGCTGGACTGGGGCTCGATGCCGGGCTCGTACGCCTGGGTTTTCCCAAAGGGCGACCGGTTGACGGTCGGTGTGATCGCGGGTCGGGGCGCGGGGGAGGGCACCCGGGACTACCTGCGGCGGTTCGTCGACCGGTTGGGCCTGAGTGGGCTGCCGGCGGAGCACGACTCGGGGCACCTGACCCGCTGCCGTACCGATGATTCGCCGTTGCGGCACGGCCGGGTGCTGGTCGTGGGGGACGCGGCCGGGCTGCTGGAGCCGTGGAGCCGGGAGGGCATCAGCTTCGCGCTGCGCTCCGGCGAGCTGGCCGGGGCGGCGGTGGCCGACGGTGATCTGGCCGGGTACGAGCGGGCGGTGGCCGAGCGCCTGGTGCCCTCGATGCGGGCGGGGTACCGCCTGCTCGACCTGTTCACCCGCCGTCCGGAGGCGTTCCACGCCCTGTTGGCGACCCCGCCGGGGTGGCGGATGTTCGTCCAGTTCTGTCAGGGCCGGGCGAGCTTCGACGAGATGCTGGCGCGCCGGTCCATCCGGGCGGCGCTCGCGGTGCTGGACCGGCTACCCGCCCCCCGCCGGCCCCTCATTCACCCAGGATCCTAGGATGCCTTAGAGGTGGTGACGGCCGCACCCGAACGGCAGGGAAATCGCACCGACCGGACTGCTGGTGCGGGCCGCTCCGACCGCCACACAATGACGGGGGAGCAGGAGGTGCGCCGATGGCCGAGCAGCCGTTCACCGATGACGAGTACGAGTTCCTGCGCCACATCCGGTTCGGGGAGCTGCCGCCCGCCGTCCGCCCCGAGGAGCGCGTCGAGCTGACCGAGACCGATCCGGCGCGCGACCGCCCGGAGAGGGCCGAAGACCCGATCCGCTGGAACGTGCAGGGCTGAGAACGCGGAACGGGCCGCGGGTGTCGCCACCCACGGCCCGCTCGCGGTGCGTACCGGTTCGCCGACCGGCGCGCCCGGTCAGAAGACCGGTACGCCCTCGCGCACCAGCCGCCAGTTGGGCTGGAAGAAGTCGGCCGGGTCGATCGTCCCCTTGGCCTGCGCCCAGTCGATGAGCAGCTGGCGGATCTCCTGCTGCGCGTTGTAGACCTGGGACTTCACGATGCCGGGGAAGTTGCCGCCGCCGCTGCGCCGGTAGTTGTTCACCGCCACCACGAACTGCGCGGTGTCCGCCACCGGGGTGTCGGTGCCCGGCAGCACCAGCCGCGTGATGCGCTGGCCGACCGGCTTGGAGATGTCGATGTCGTAGTCCAGGCCGGAGAAGACGTCGTAGTTGTAGTCCGGCACCGCCGGGTCGCTGATCTGCTCCGGGTCAACCGGGGCGCCCGGCGCGAGGGTGCGGAAATACTTCGCCGAGTACTCCAGGTACGCGCGGACCTCGGCGCCGCTGAGCACGACCGCCTCGAGGGTGTTGTCGTACACGTACAGCCCCGCCACGTCGCGGATCTTGACGTCGCCGGCGGGGAAGACCGCGGTCCGGCTGAAGGGCGCCGCGATCGACAGCACCGGCAGGTCCGCGTACGCGGTGCCGGCCAGCGCCGCGCCGACCACCTCGGTCTGCACGTGGTTGATGAAGTCCAGGATCGGCGTGTCCTTGTAGCGCGACTCCGCCGCCGACAACTCCACCGTGGACTGCGCGACCACCTGGTTGACGTACGCGATGGTCTTCTGGTGTTGCGCCCGCACGGCGGCGAGCACCTTCGGGTCCTCGACCACCGTGTTGGTGTTCAGCATGCTGGCGGCCTTCTTGGTGATCGTCCACCGGCCGCGCTCGCGGGTGAGGGTGAAGTCCATCCGGGTGAGCCGCTGGCCCCACTTCGACGGCTCGGACAGCAGCACCTGCGCGCCGGTCCGCTCGTTGGTGACGAACCGCTCGACCACCTCGTTGTGGGCGTGACCGAAGAGGATCGCGTCGATCCCCGGCACCTGCTGGGCGATCAGCGCCACCGGGTTCTCGTTCGGCAGCTCCGGGCCGTAGCTGGAGGTGCCGCTGTCGCCGCCGTGCGCGGAGATCAGCACGAGGTCGGCGCCACGGGCCCGCATGATCGGCACCCACTTCGCCGCGGTCGCGATCATGTCGTCGAAGCGCAGCTTGCCCTCGACGTTGCCCTTGTCCCAGATCGCCACACCGGGGTTGGTCAGCCCCAGGATGCCGACCCGCAGGGTCGGCGCGGCGAAACCGAGGGAGACCTTCTTGATGACGTACGGCAGGAAGGCCGGCTTACCGGTCTTCGCGTTGACGGCGTTCGCGGCGAGCGCCGGGAACCCGAGCTGGCGGATCCACAGGTCCAGCAGCGGCAGCCCGTAGTTGAACTCGTGGTTGCCCAGCGTCACCGCGTCGTAGTCGATGACGTTCATGGCGCGAGCCATCGGGTGCTTCTCCCCGGTGGCGGTGATCGGCTCCTGCTTGGCGTAGTACGTGGCCAGCGGAGTGCCCTGGATGGTGTCGCCGGCGTCGAGCACCAGCGTCGCCTTGCCGCGGCGCTCCCGACGGATCTGGTTGATCAGAGTCGCCAGCTTCGCGACGCCGATGTCGTTCTGCTTGCTGTCGTCGTACTCGGCGTCCCGGTAGTAGTCCCAGTTGTAGACGTTGCCGTGGGTGTCCGACGTGCCCAGGAGGGTGAGGTCCCAGGTGCGTGACCGGGCCGCGCCGGCCGCCTGCGCGGGCGCGGCGGCGATCAGCGGGGCGGTCGCCGCCGCGGCCGCGGCGGCGAGCACCTGGCGACGCGACGGGCCGGAGGGAGAGGTCATGACGTGCCTTTCCATGGGGGTGGACGCGCCTCGTGGGCGCCTCGCGCACCATAACCACCAGAGCTCACTCCTGCCACGGCAGCCCCGTCGTCCCCGCTGATCCCGCCGCAGACGGAACCGGTCGCGAACCGGATCAGCGCGGCCAGGTGGCCAGGCGCTCCCGAACCCGGGCGACGTCGGGAGAGCCCAGGCCGTAGCGGGCGAAGCGCTGGTCGGGCAGCCGGTCCAGGTACCGCCCGGCGGCCCGCACATCCGCCGGGTCCAGTGCGGGGTCGACCTGCCGGGCCAGCACCAACAGCTCGGTCACGTCGTAGTGCTCCAGAGCCGCCGCCACGTCGATGAAGTCACGAACCTCCCGCCGGTTGACCAACGCCGCGATCTTGTTGGCGACCAGGTCACGGACGTCCATCACCGGGCCGAGGTCCATCACCACCGGGCTCTGCTGCCGGTCCAGCCGGGCCAGGCTGAGGCGGATCTGCCGCCCGTCGCGGCTCACCACGAAGTCCTTCATGTCCCGCCCGTACCCGTCGAACAGGTCGGCGAGGTCGCTGTCCGGGTCGGCGTCGGTGACCGTGAAGCCGGCCCGCTCCAGCGCCACGCGTACCCCGGCGGACGCGGCCGCGGCGGCGCCCTCCACGTCGGCGAAGAGGTCCACGTCCTCGGTGGGGCGGGCGACCAGCCCGTGCGCGGCCCAGGCCACCCCGCCGCCCAACACGAACCGGTGCGGCCCGGCCGCGGCGAGCGCCACCCGCGCCACCTCGCGGTAGAACTCGTGCAGGTGCGGTGCGGTCACGCCGCGCGCAGGCCCCGGTGCCGGCTCTCCCACGCCTGGCGTACGCCGCGGGGCAGGTTCAGCAGCCGCCACACCCGGCGCAGCGTCCGTCCGTTGATCAGGACGCGGAGATCTTCGGCGCTGGTGGTCTCCCGCAGCACGTTCTCGTACATCCAGAGCAGCTGGTCGGGATCGCCGAGATCGAAGGTGCGCTCGGCGTTCCACATCAGCCGTACAGGTAGCTCCACCACGCCACGGGTGGGGCCCGCCAGCTCGACGAGCGTCCGCGCCACCACGGCAGGACGACCCGGGCGGGCCAGGAAGGCCACGCCGGTCGCGGTGGGGGAGACGGCCTGCATGGTGTCAGGGTAACGCTCGTCGGTGCTGGTGTCCCTCACGACGTTCCCTCCGCTGTTGCGGGCTCGGCATGTTTCGGGTGCGTCTGGCTTGGCGGTTCTGTGGTTGGTCGGTTCTGCTTTGCGTGTTCCTCTTAAGTCGCGCTGCTTTCGCTGCTTTTGTCGCGCTGCGTCGTGGGTGGGGTGGGGCCCGCCGTGCCCGGCTCCGGGCGGTCAGGCTTGATCCCTGCGCCGGGCACGGCGGGCCCCACCCCGTCGGTGGTCGCCGTCCGCCCGATCCCGGGGACGGGCTCGGGCAGGCAGCGGGTCGCCCCCGACGCACTCCCGTGTCGGCACCCTGCCCGCCGTCGGGCCTGCCAGGCCTGCCGGGCCGCGCCGGTGGCCCGGCCGCAGTGAGGCCGCCCAGTTGGTCTGGAGGCATGGCAGGTCGTGTTTCTCCCGTACGGGTCCGCCGCCCAGGTGCGCGAGGTTCGCGAGGTTTGCGCGGTACGACGCCCGACGGGCTGACACACCGAATCGCCGGGGCGTGCCGGACCGGCGGCGCACTGCCGGACCGGCCGGCGGTGCGGTGTCGCGTGCTCCGACGCCGGGGGCGGGTTGCCGACTCGCCGGTGGTCGCTCGTCTGCCGTTGGGGGCTGGTGTTGTCGTTGGCGATATACCTGTGAGTCATAAATATGCCTGTGAGGTATGGCGTCGACAGGCGACCTTCGCCCCGGTCGGCCTGGGCTGGGGTGATCGACTCTGTATCGGCGATGTCGCGGTGTCCGGGCGCCGGGGATGCCCCGATGTCGGGGATACGGAGTTGACCAACCCCGGGAGCAGCCGATTTGGCGACGGGCTGGTGGGTCCGTGTCCCCGAATGTCCGGTCTGTGGTGGTCTGGCCTGTGGCCGGGTGCATCCGTGCGGTGGAATCGTGGCGGGTCCGGGGCCGTTACACACCCTGACGATCGCAGGACCACGGCGCCGCACCCCCGGGCCCCCCGGGTTTGGAATGCCAGCCAGGCCGCGGTCGTTGCAGATCCCCGACCGCACCAGCATCCCCTCACACGAGGTGCCGATGAACGGGCCGATCCCGGAATGACCCCGGCCCGGCGGTCAGACCTGACCGACCGCACCAGCACCCCGCTTCCATTGGGTGCCGATGAACGGGCCGATCCCGGAATGACTTCGGCTCGGCGGTCGTTGCAGACCCGACCGACCGCACCAGCACCCGCTCACAGGGGGTGCCGATGAACGGGCCGATCCCGGAATGACCCCGGCCCGGCGGTCGTTACACATGGACTCGGCGCCACGAGCCCTCCGCTTGTCGGCCGCTGGACCCCGGCGCCACGAGCCCTGCGCCCGTAGGCCGCTGACCTTAAGACTTTTCCCCCGTGTAGGAGAGCGCCGGACGAGGTGCTTGCACCCCACGTGCCGTTCCCCCCGAACAAGGCGCGTGAGGTGTCTACCCCCCGAAGGAGCCAACCCTCATGAACACGATCATTCGTAAGAGCGTGCTGTCCGTTGCTGGTCTGGCGTTCGCCGGTGGTGTGTTCGCCGGTCCGATCGCCGCGCACGCCGCCCCGGTCGAGGGCAAGCCCGCCGCCGTTGCGGTGCAGACGGTCAAGGCGCAGGGCCCGCAGTCGCACATCGACCTGAACGATGAGCAGACCGCGAACGTCAAGGCGATCATCGCCGCGACGAAGAAGGCCGGCCTGCCCGAGCGGGCCGCGGTGATCTCGATCGCCACGAGTCTGCAGGAGTCGAAGCTGGAGAACCTGGGCCACCTCGGCGACCGCAACGACCACGACTCGCTGGGCCTGTTCCAGCAGCGCCCCTCCAGTGGTTGGGGCACGCCGGAGCAGATCACCGACCCCGAGTACTCCACCACCGCGTTCCTCAAGGGCCTCAAGCAGGTCGACGGCTGGCAGGACATGGCGCTGACCGACGCCGCGCAGACCGTCCAGGTCTCCGCCTACCCGGACGCCTACGCCCAGTGGGAGCAGCAGGCCACCGACCTGGTCAACCAGTACTGGAACAGCTGACCCACCGCACCACAGCAGAAGACCAGAACACCGACTGGCCGGCATCCCATCTCGGGGTGCCGGCCAGCGGCGTACGTCATAGGCTTGCAACCGCGACCACCGGTGGCCCGGGAATGACGCGGGTCGTCGGCTGGTTGTGGACAGTGTCGGTGTGACTCAGTGTCCCCGGGCCTCACCTAATATTGCCTTCGCGGAACACCGTTCGGCTGGAGCCGCGTCGCGCCACTCGCCGAGAGGCGACCTGCACACCGACACCAGCGCCGCCCCCGGCCCACCGGCCGGGGGCGGCGCTGTCTGTGCCGGTTGCCGGTTCCTCGGTTCGCGAACATGCCTCGGTTGACCTATGTTCATGGGGTCGCTCGCGTGGGAGGGGGGTGTCGGGGATGGGTCTGCGGACCTTCATCGAGGGTTGGCCGGTCTACCGGCAGCTCACCGGCACGGACCCGCTGGGCCGGGGCGCCGCGGCGCAGTCCGTGCGCTCGGCGGAGTTGACCGCCCGCACCGAGGACGCCGACAGCATGGCCCGCTCGGTGTGCCCGTACTGCGCGGTGGGTTGCGGTCAGCGGGTGTACGTCAAGGACGGGCAGGTCAGCCAGATCGAGGGTGACCCGGACAGCCCGATCTCACGGGGTCGGCTCTGCCCGAAGGGCGCGGCCAGCAAGAGCCTGGTGACCAGCCCGTTGCGCCAGACGAAGGTCCGCTACCGTCGGCCGTACTCGACGCAGTGGGAGGATCTGGAGCTCGACACCGCGCTCGACATGATCGCCGACCGGATGCTCGCCGCCCGCGAGCAGACCTGGGAGGACGTGGACGGCCAGGGCCGGCCGCTCAACCGGACGTTGGGTTTCTCCAGTCTGGGTGGGGCGACGCTGGACAACGAGGAGAACTACCTCATCAAGAAGTTGTTCACCGCGATGGGGGCGCTCCAGATCGAGAACCAGGCCCGTATTTGACACTCCGCCACCGTCCCCGGTCTGGGGGCCAGCTTCGGTCGTGGCGGTGCCACCGACTTCCAGCAGGACATCGCCAACGCTGACGTCATCGTGATCCAGGGCTCGAACATGGCCGAGGCGCACCCGGTGGGCTTCCAGTGGGTGATGGAGGCCAAGCGCCGTGGCGCGAAGGTCTTCCACGTCGACCCGCGGTTCACCCGCACGAGCGCGGTGGCGGACAGCTACCTGCCGATCCGGGCGGGCACCGACATCGCGTTGCTCGGTGGGGTGGTGCGCTACATCCTGGACAACGAGTTGGACTTCCGTGAGTACGTGCTGTCGTACACCAACGCGGCGACGATCGTCAGCGAGCAGTTCGCCGACACCGAGGACGGCGACGGCTTCTTCTCCGGCTTCGACCCTGAGACGGGCAGCTACGTGCAGGACAGCTGGCAGTACGAGGGGCACGAGGACTCGTCCGGCAGCGGGCACACCGCGAAGGAGCGGGACACCGCCGCTGGTCTGCGGCACGAGTCGCACGGCGCGGAGGTGGGCGGGCAGACCCGCCGTGACGAGACGTTGCAGCATCCGCGCTGCGTCTACCAGATCCTCAAGCGACACTTTGCCCGCTACACGCCCGAGATGGTCGAGCGGGTGTGCGGCATTCCGCAGGAGAAGTTCCTGGAGCTGGCCGAGGCCTGGACGCGGAACTCCGGTCGGGAACGCACCGGAATGCTGATCTACTCGGTGGGCTGGACGCAGCACAGCGTGGGCGTGCAGTACATCCGCACGGGCGCGATCATCCAGCTGCTCCTGGGCAACATGGGTCGCCCGGGCGGCGGCGTGATGGCGCTGCGCGGGCACGCCAGCATCCAGGGCTCGACGGACATCCCGACCCTGTTCAACCTGCTGCCCGGTTACCTGCCGATGCCGCACCACGCCGACCACCCCACGTTCGACGAGTGGGTGGACAGCATCCGGCATCCGGGGCAGAAGGGCTTCTGGGGCAACGCCCGCGCGTTCGCCGCCAGTCTGCTGAAGGCGTACTGGGGGGACGCGGCGACGCCGGAGAACGACTACTGCTACGGCTACCTTCCCCGGATGACCGGCGATCACGGCACCTACCAACAGGTGCTGAACATGATCGACGGGAAGATCAAGGGGTACTTCCTGCTGGGCCAGAACCCGGCGGTCGGCTCGGCACACGGCCGCGCGCAGCGCCTCGGCATGGCCAACCTCGACTGGCTGGTGGTCCGCGACCTGTTCATGATCGAGAGCGCCACGTTCTGGCAGAACGGCCCCGAGGTGGCCACCGGCGAGATCGTGCCCGAGGAGTGCCGTACGGAGGTGTTCTTCCTGCCCGCCGCCTCGCACGTGGAGAAGGAGGGCAGTTTCACCCAGACGCAGCGGCTGTTGCAGTGGCGGGAGAAGGCCGTCGAGCCGCCAGGCGACGCCCGTTCCGAGCTGTGGTTCTTCTACCACCTGGGCCGCAAGCTGCGCGAGAAGCTGGCCGGCTCGGACCTGCCGCGCGACCGGGCGCTGCTCGACCTCACCTGGGACTACCCGACGCACGGCCCGCACGCGGAGCCGAGCGCCGAGGCGGTCCTGCGCGAGATCAACGGGTACGACGTGTCGACCGGCCGCCCCCTGTCCTCGTTCGGCGAGGCCCGCGCGGACGGCTCCACCGCGATCGGCTGCTGGATCTACACCGGCGTGTACGCCGACGGCGTCAACCAGGCGGCCCGGCGCAAGTCCCGGCACGAGCAGGACTGGGTGGCGGCCGAGTGGGGTTGGGCCTGGCCGGCGAACCGGCGGATCCTGTACAACCGCGCGTCCGCGGACCCGGACGGTAATCCGTGGAGTGAGCGCAAGAGGTACGTCTGGTGGGACCCGGACAAGGGCGAGTGGACCGGCTACGACGTGCCGGACTTCGAGAAGACCAAACCGCCGTCGTACCGGCCGCCGCACGGCGCGTCCGGCACGGAGGGCATCGCCGGCGACGACCCCTTCATCATGCAGGGCGACGGTAAGGGCTGGCTGTACGCGCCGAGCGGTGTCCTGGACGGGCCGCTGCCGACCCACTACGAGCCGGTCGAGTCGCCGGTGCGCAACCCGCTGTACCGGCAGCAGGCCAACCCGACCCGCAAGACGTACGCGCACCCGGTGAACTCGGTGAACCCGAGCCCGCCCGAGGAGCACAGTCAGGTCTTCCCGTACGTGTTCACGGTCAGCCGGCTCACCGAGCACCACACCGCCGGCGGGATGAGCCGGACGGTCCGTCCGCTGGCGGAGTTGCAACCGGAGATGTTCGTCGAGGTGTCCCCGGAGTTGGCGGCCGAACGTGGGCTGGCGCACCTGGACTGGGCGCACCTGGTCAGCGGCCGTGCGGTGATCGAGGCGAAGGTGCTGGTGACCGATCGGCTCACGCCGCTGCGGGTGGACGGTCGGATCATCCACCAGGTGTGGCTGCCGTACCACTTCGGGTTCGAGGGTCTGGTGACCGGTGACTCGGCCAACGACCTGTTCGGCATCAGCCTCGATCCCAACGTCCTGATCCAGGAGAGCAAGGTCGGCACCTGCGACGTCCGGCCCGGCCGCCGGCCCACCGGGGCGGCGCTGCTCGACCTGGTGACCGAGTATCAGCGGCGAGCGGGGATCATCCCGGGCCGCAACGCCCCGGTGGTCACCACCGACAGCGACGGGGAGGGGCGCGGTGATTCCTGACCCGAACAGCCTGTACGGGCCGCTGGACCCGGCGCCGGACGCCGGTTGGTCGACCGCGCCGCCGCGGATGGGGTTCTTCACCGACACCAGCGTCTGCATCGGCTGCAAGGCCTGCGAGGTCGCGTGCAAGGAGTGGAACGGGGTGCCCGGCTCCGGCCTGGACCTGCTGGGCATGTCGTACGACAACACCGGCGCGCTGACCGCGAACTCGTGGCGGCACGTCGCGTTCATCGAGCAGCCCCGCCCGGCCGGGCACCGCGCGCCGCCGTTCGCGGGGACGCCGACCGACGGTCCGGTCAGCGCGGCGTCGGCGGCCGTGGCGGCCGGCACCAGCGGGCGCACCGGCACCGACCCTGGATTGCCGACCGGCGCGCCGTCGGCCGCCGCCCGGATGGCCACGGGCGGGCCGGCCGACGGCGCGCC
>NZ_RCVI01000394.1:0-12753 GCF_003667455.1 Micromonospora sp. CV4
CCGATCATGAGCGCGCTGTCGGCACGGCCACCGGCCCCGCCGGCGGCGCGGCGGACCGCCGTGGCCGCCGCCGCGCTGCTCGCCGCCGGCCTCACCGCCCTGGTGCTCTCCGACGGATCGAACCCGCTGCTCATCGTCGTGGGAAGCGTCGGCACCGTGCTCGGCGTGCTGCTCGCCAGCCCGCTGACCATCCCGGCGCTCGCGGCGACCCGGGGCGGCCTGCCGGTGGCCGTTCGGCTCGCGCTGGCCGACCTGGCCCGGTACCGCGTTCGGGCCGGCGCGGCGCTCGCCGCGATCAGTCTCGCGGTGGGCCTGTCGGCGGCGATCGTGGTGGGCTCCGCCGCGGCGGAGTACCGCAGCCGGGAGGCGGCTGGGCTGGGCAACCTGGCGGACAGCCAGCTATTGGTCCGGATCGGCCAGCCGGACCCGGTGATTCCGGAGCGCACGGCGCCGGAGATCGCCGCTCTCCAGGCCCGGACCGACACCATCGCGGCCAGCGTTGGCGGCGCGACCGTCATTCCGCTCGACATGGCGGTGGTGGCCTCGCACACCGACCCGGGCCGGGAGGGGGGACCGACCGGTCACCCGGCCGTCGAGATCGGCGTTCCGCGCGCCGCCGGCGAGTCGACGACCTCGCATCCGCTCTACGTGGTCAGTCCCGGGCTGCTCCGGCTGAACGGGGCGGCCGGAATGACGGTCGACGCCGACACCGATGTGCTCACCACCCGCACCGGTGAGTTGGCGCTGATGAACATCCCGGCCCGGGGCGTGCGGCCCACCGTGCGGACCCTGCCCCGGTCCGGCTACACCGGGCTGCCCGATTCGCTGATTACTCCCGCCGCGCTCGACCGGCACGGCTGGCAGCCGGCCCGGGTCGGGTGGTTCCTCGCGGCCGACCACCCTCTCACCAGCGCGCAGCTCGCCACGGCCCAGGAGTTGGCCGCCGCCGCCGGGCTCACCATCGAGGCACGCCGGGAGCAGGGGTCGCTGACCGCGCTGCGGTCCGGCGCGACCATCGCCGGCGTGCTGCTCGCGCTCGGGGTGCTGGCGACGACGGTCGGGCTCATCCGGGGCGAGGCGGTGGCGGACCTGCGCACCCTGACCGCGACCGGCGCGTCGAGGCGGGTACGACGGACGCTCACCGCCACCACCGCCGGAGCGCTCGCTCTGCTCGGCGCCGTGCTGGGCGTGACCGGCGCGTACCTGGCGTTGGCCGCTGCCCTGCACCGTGACCTCGACCCGCTCGGGTCCGTGCCCGTCGCGCACCTCGTGGCGATCGTCAGCGGGCTGCTGGTGGTCGCCACCGGCGCCGGCTGGCTGCTCGCCGGCCGGCTGCCGCCCTCGCTGTCCCGACGCGTCCTGGACTGAGCACCGGGCGAGACCGAGGCACCCTGGACGCTGATCGGCGCGGCGCCCAGGGTGCCTCGGTCTCGCCCGCCCCCGTTCAGGCCACCGGTGTGGCGGTCCCGGTCGTGCGGGCGAGGCGCCGGGGTTACATCACGGCTTAATGAATGTCGTCATTGAAGTAGTTGGCCGGTGGGTCGTCAAGCACGGGGCGGTTACAGTCGCTCGGACAATCGACGGGATCGAGGTGACGAGTGGAGCTGGCGCGAGCCACCAACCGGAGCGTCCGGCTCCGCAACAGGTCTCTCCTGCTGACGAAGCTCTTCCTCGATGCCCCGCTCACCCGGCAGGACCTGGTGCGCAGCACCGGGTTGAGCCAGCCGGCGGTGAGCAACGTGGTGGCCGACCTGATCGACGAGGGGCTGGTCGTCGAGGCCGGCGCTGCCGAGTCCGACGGCGGCCGGCCCAGCATGCTGCTGCGGGTCGCACCCCGGTTCGCCTTCGTGATCGGGGTCGACGTGGGCGAGACCCGGGTCCGGGTCGAGCTGTTCGACTTCGGGATGACCCTGCTGGCCAGCGTCGAGCACCCGCTGGACCCGGCGCGCACCGAGCCCGACCTGGTGGCCGGGCACGTGCTGGCCGGCATCGACGCGGTGACCGGCCAGGCCGGGGTGGTCCCCGCCGACGTGCTCGGCGTCGGCATCGGCGTCTCCGGGGTCGTCGAGCAGGGCGTCGAGGCCGTGGTGCACGCCCAGGCCCTGGGCTGGGACCGGGTGCCGCTGGAGCGTCTGATCTGCGCCGGCACCGACCTGCCGCTGCACATCGACAACGGCGCGAAGACCCTCGGCCAGGCGGAGATCTGGTTCGGAGCCGGCCGGGGCGCGCGGCACGCCGTCTTCGCGCTGGTCGGCTCCGGCGTCGGCGCGGCGGTGGTGACGAACGGGGCCACCTACCGGGGCGCGTCGAGCAGCGCGGGGGAGTGGGGGCACACCACCCTGATCTACGGCGGCCGGCCCTGCCGGTGCGGCGCGCGCGGCTGTCTGGAGGCGTACGTGGGCGCCGAGGCGATCATCGACCGCTACCGGGAGGCGCGCCGGGGTCGGCCGGTGCCGGGCGACGACGAGGAGTCCCAACTCGCCGCGCTCGTCGCAGCCGCCGCGACGTCGGCCACCGCCCGGCGGGTGCTGGACGACACGGCCGGCTACCTCGGCGCCGGGGTGGCCAACCTGATCAACCTGTTCAACCCGGAGCGGGTGGTGCTCGGCGGCTGGGCGGCGATGGCGCTGGGCGACCTGTTGCCGGCCGTGCGGGAGGCCGCCGGCCGGCAGGCGCTGCGCCAGCCGTACGGGCAGGCGTCGATCGAGCTGTGCCGGCTCGGGGTGGACGCGGTGGCGTTGGGCGCCGCCACGCTGCCGATCGCCCGGTTCCTCACCGAGGGTGGCGTACGCCGCTGAGCGGCAAATCGCCCACAACCAACCTTCGGGATAAATAACAGTGTTATAGATCGATGTCTTGACGCCGTCGCAATCTCGCCGCAACACTCCTACGAGAGCGCTCTCCGCCCCGCGGCGCCGCATCGGCGGCACCACCCACGGCACCACGGGCGAGCCCGATCCCACCCGCGCGTCGTCCGTAACCCCCTATCGACAGGCGATGTCATGACATCTCGCGCTACATCCGCACGTCCGCGCCCCCGGCGGACCACCCGGCACCTGCTCCTCGGCCTGACCGTCGCCCTGGTCGCGGCGCTCACCCCGGCCGGCGCCCCGGCACCCGCGCAGGCCGCCCCCACCCTGCTCTCCCAGGGGCGCCCGGCCACCGCCTCGTCCACCGAGAACGCCGGCACCCCCGCGTCCGCCGCGGTCGACGGCAACACCGGCACCCGGTGGGCCAGCGCCTTCAGCGACCCGCAGTGGCTCCAGGTCGACCTCGGCGCGCGGGCCACCATCAGCCAGGTGAACCTGCTCTGGGAGGGCGCCTACGGCCGCGCCTTCCAGCTCCAGACCTCCGACGACGGAGCCGCCTGGACCACCATCTACTCGACCACCACCGGCGCCGGCGGCACGCAGAACCTCACGGTCACCGGCGCCGGCCGGTACGTGCGGATGTACGGCACCGCCCGGGGCACCGGCTACGGCTACTCGCTCTGGGAGTTCCAGGTCTACGGCGAGACCGGCGGCAGCACCCCGACCTGCGGCGGCACCAACGCCGCCCAGGGTCGCCCGGCCACCGCCTCGTCCACTGAGAACGCCACCCTGTCCGCCTCGGCCGCCGTCGACGGCAACACCGGCACCCGCTGGGCCAGCACCGCCGGCGACCCCCAGTGGCTGCGCGTCGACCTCGGCAGCACCCGGACGATCTGCCGGGTGGTGCTCACCTGGGAGGCCGCGTACGCCCGGGCCTTCCAGCTCCAGACCTCGGCCGACGGCAACGCCTGGACCACCATCTACTCGACCACCACCGGCGCCGGCGGCACGCAGAGCCTCACCGTCACCGGCAGCGGCCGCTACCTGCGGATGTACGGCACCGCGCGGGGCACCGCCTACGGCTACTCGCTGTGGGAGCTGGCGGTGAACACCACCGGCGGCACCAGTGAGCCGCCGGTCGACACCACCGACCCGCGCAACCCGAACCTGGGGCCCAACACCTTCGTCTTCGACCCGGGCACCCCGACAGCCACCATCCAGAGTCGACTGAACACCCTCTTCACCCAGCAGGAGACCAACCAGTTCGGCCCGCAGCGCTACGCGGTGCTCTTCAAGCCCGGCAGCTACACGGCCGACGTCAACCTCGGCTTCTTCACGCAGGTCGCCGGCCTCGGCATGAGCCCGGACGACGTGAACCTCAACGGGCATGTCCGCACCGAGGCGTTCTGGATGGGCGGCAACGCCACCCAGAACTTCTGGCGCGCCGCGGAGAACCTGTCGGTGACTTTGCCGGCCGGGCAGACCGTCGAGCGGTGGGCGGTGTCCCAGGCGGCGCCGTACCGGCGGATGCACCTGCGGGGCGCGCAGAACCAGATCCAGCTCTGGAACGGCGGTGACGGCTGGTCCAGCGGTGGCCTGCTGGCCGACACCCGCATCGACGGCCTGGTCGTCTCCGGCTCGCAGCAGCAGTGGTACTCGCGCAACAGCGAGTTCGGCAACGGCTGGACCGGCTCGGTGTGGAACATGGTCTTCCAGGGCGTCACCGGCGCACCCCCGCCGCACTTCCCCAACCCGTCGCACACCGTCATCGCCCAGACCCCGCAGGTACGGGAGAAGCCGTTCCTCTACGTCGACGGCACCGGCGAGTACCGGGTGTTCGTACCGGCGTTGCGCACCAACTCCACCGGCACCAGCTGGTACAACAAGACCCCCGCCGGCTCGTCCATCTCGCTGTCGCAGTTCTTCGTCGTCCAGCAGGGCACCAGCGCGGCCACCATCAACGCGGCCCTCGCCCAGGGCCGGCACCTGCTCTTCACCCCGGGCGTGCACCACGTCACCGAGCCGATCCAGGTCAACCGGGCCGACACGGTGATCCTCGGCCTCGGCCTGGCCACCATCCAGGCCGACAACGGCACCGTGGCGATGCGGGTGGCCGACGTGGACGGTGTCAAGGTGGCCGGCATCATGTTCGAGGCCGGCACGACGAACTCCCCGGTGCTGATGGAGGTCGGGCCGGCCGGCTCGGCGGCGAGCCACGCGGCCAACCCGACCTCGCTGCACGACGTGTTCTTCCGCATCGGCGGGCCCCACGTGGGCCGGGCCACCAACACCCTGACCGTCAACAGCGACAACGTGATCGGCGACCACATGTGGCTGTGGCGGGCGGACCACGCCGCCAGCGGCGTGCCCACCGGATGGACGTTGAACACCGCCGACACCGGGCTGACCGTGAACGGCGACAACGTCACCATGTACGGCCTCTTCGTCGAGCACTACCAGAAGTACCAGACCGTCTGGAACGGCAACGGCGGGCGGACGTACTTCTACCAGAACGAGATGCCCTACGACCCGCCCAACCAGGCGGCCTGGATGAACGGCTCCACCCGCGGGTACGCCGCGTACAAGGTGGCCGACTCGGTCACCAGTCACCAGGCGTTCGGGATGGGCAGCTACTGCTACTTCAACGTGAACCCGGCCGTCGTGGCGGACCGGGCCATCGAGGCGCCCACCAACCCGAACGTGCGGTTCACCAACATGGTCACCGTCTCGCTCGGCGGTGTCGGCACCATCAACCGGGTGATCAACAACGCCGGTGGCACCGCGAACGCGGCCACCCAGCAGGTGTACCTGACCACCTATCCCTGACCGGGGCGCCCTGACCGGCCCGGTCGCGCCGACGAACCGGGCCGGTCGGGTCGCACCACGGCTGGCCGGCCGGGTCCCGCCGAAGACCCGGCCGGCCCGGTCGCCTCCACGCCGCCGCTCGCCCACAAACCGTCGGGCATGTGACTGCCGGCGCGCCGGATGCGATGATCGCGCTACGGCTGGGCTGGCATCGACGGTCCTATACTGGGCGCACCGGTCGTGGGACCCGTGAGCGGAGGCGGGCGTGCCACTCTTCTTCCTGAGCTACGCCCAAGAGGACAACCGCAACGGTCAGGTGCAGGCCTTCTTCACCGATCTCAGTGAGGCGGTGGCCGGGCTGGCCGGTGTGCACTGGCACGAGGCCGGGTTCATCGACGGGCAGATGCTGCTCGGCACCACCTGGACCGAGGCGCTGGCCAACGCTCTCTCCACCAGTGCCTGCCTGATCGCGCTGACCTCGCCCCGGTACGTCGTCAGTGACTACTGTGGCCGGGAGTTCCGGGTCTTCGCCGACCGGATCGACGAGCACGAGCGGCAGTTCCAGGTCCGCCCGCCGGCGCTGGTGCCGGTGCAGTGGATCCCCTGCGACCGGCTGCCCGAGGTGGTCGGCACCTACCAGTACCGCAACTTCCCGACCGGCACGGTCTACGCCCAGGACGGGCTGCTCACCCTCAAGCAGCGCCGTCGGCACGAGGACGAGTACCGGGACTTCGTCGACGCGCTGGCCAAGCACATCGTGCAGACCGCCCGTGACCACACCCTGCACCAGCCGGCGCAGCGTCCGACCCTGGCCAAGGTGACGAGCGCCTTCGGCCAGCCGGCCCGACCGCAGGCGCAGACCGGGCCGACCGTGGCCGGCGCGGTGCAGCGGGCCACCAGCGCGCGGCACGTGCACATCGTGCTGGTCGCCGGCAGCTCCGCCGAGCTGGCCGGCAGCCGTCCCGGCGCCGAGGAGCGCTACGGCGCGGTGTCCCGGGACTGGCGGCCGTACCGGCCCGAGCTGGAGGTGCCGATCGGCAGTTGGGCCGGGGCCATCGCCACCACCAAGAGCTACGGCTGGACGGTGGAGGACGCCCAGGAGCTGGCCGCCGTCCGGGAATGGGCCCGGGCGCACAACCAGATCGTCGTCCTGATCGTCGACGTCTGGTCGGCCGACCTGCCGCGCTACCAGCTCAGCCTGATCCGCTACGACCGCGACGTGGACTCGCCCCGGGCACCGGTGCTCGTGCCCTGGACGGCCGCCGACGACGCCGCGTCCGGCGGCAACCGCAAGATGTGGGACACCCTGGCCCGGGTGCTTCCGCACCACGTGGTGCACAACACCCGCGACCTGTGGCGCACCGAGATCGCGACGTCCGCCCGCTTCCAGGAGGAGCTGGAGGACGTGCTGGTTGTCGAACAGGGCCGGATCTACCGCACGGGCACGGTCTACCAGGAGCCACCCACGGACGGCTCCGGCCAACGCCCGATCCTCGAAGGTCCCTAGGGGAGGCACGCCATGGCGGTGAACGAGACGGCACGCGGCCAGGTCGTGACCTTCTACTCGTACAAGGGCGGCACCGGCCGGACGATGGCGCTGGCCAACGTGGCCTGGATCCTGGCCAGCCAGGGCCTGCAGGTGCTGGTGGTCGACTGGGACCTGGAATCTCCCGGCCTGCACCGCTACTTCCATCCGTTCCTGCGGGACAAGGAGCTGCGGGCCACCCCGGGCGTGATCGAGATGATCTGGGATTACTCGATCGCCACCATGCAGCGCAACCGGGAGGAGGACTCCCAGGAGTTGCTCACCGGTCACGCCAAGATCCAACGGCGGGCGGTCTCGCTGAACTGGGACTTCAGCCACGGCGGAGTCATCGACTTCGTGGCCGCGGGGCAGCAGGACTCGGCGTACTCCCGGTTGGTGAGCACCTTCGACTGGGCCAACTTCTACGAGCGGCAGGGCGGCGCGTCGTTCATCGACGCGGTCCGCGCGCAGATGCGCGCCGAGTACGACGTGGTGCTGATCGACAGCCGCACCGGCCTCAGCGACGCGGCCGGAATCTGCACCGTGCAGCTGCCCGACCTGGTGGTCAACTGCTTCACCATGTCCACCCAGAGCATCCGCGGCGCGGCGGCGGTGGCCCGCTCCATCCGCAGCCAGCGCCCGGACGACCCGCCGCTGCTGCTGCCGGTGCCGATGCGGGTGGAGGACGCCGAGCTGCGCAAGCTGGAGACCGGCCGGGACCTGGTTCGCGCCGAGTTCGCCCCGTTCCTGGACCACCTCTCCGACTCGGCGGCGGCCCGCTACTGGAACACCATCGAGGTGCCGTACCGCGCCTTCTACGCCTACGAGGAGATCCTCGCCGCCTTCGGCGACCGGCCCGAGCAGGTCGGCACCCTGCTCGCCGCGTACGAGCAGCTCGCCTCGGTGGTCACCGGGGGGCGGGTCACCACGCTGCACCCGATGCCCGAGGAGGACCGCCGCCGCTCGCTGACCGAGTTCGAGCGCAGCCGGCTCACCGTCGAGCAGGCCGTGCTGGTGAGCTACGCCTCCGCCGACCGGCTCTGGGCCGAGTGGATCACCGACCAGTTGGAGGACGCCGGGCTGCGGGTGGACCGCCGGGCGGTGGACGTCCCGCTGCGAGCCGGCGGGAGGGCCGAGTTCGACCGGGCCGTCGGCGGCGCCAGCCGGGTGCTGGCCGTGCTCACCCGGCACTACGCGGGCATGTCATTGGCCGCCGAGGTGTGGAAGACCGCCTCCGGCCGGGACCAGCTCGGCGGCGGGGGCCTGCTCGTGCCGCTGCGGGTGGACGAGTCGCGCCTTCCCGTGCCGTACAGCGACCGCAGCCCCGTGGACCTCACCGACGTCGACCCGTCCACGGCCCGGACCCGGCTGCTGGAGGCCGCGGGCGCCTCGGCGGTCGCGGTCGGCGGGCGCGCGGTCGGCCGGTTCCCCGGCCCGTTCCCGGCGGTGTCCAACGTCCGCCAGCACGGCACCCCGTTCGTCGGCCGGGCCGCTCAGCTCGAGGCGCTGCGCGACCGCCTCACCGCCGCACCCGACTCGGCGACCCAGGTGGTGCACGGCCTCGGCGGAGTCGGCAAGACCCAACTCGCCGCCGAGTACGCCCTGCGCTTCGGCCGCGACTACGACCTGGTCTGGTGGATCCCGGCGGACAACGAGGAGCGCATCCGCGGCGGCCTCGCCGACCTCGGCCAGGCGATGGGGCTGGGCACCGGCGGCGGCGCCGACGCGGTCCGCCGGGTGCTCGACGCGCTGCGCCGGGGTGGACCGGACCGGCGCTGGCTGATCATTCTGGACAACGCCAACGAGCCCACCCGGGGCACCCGGGCACTGCTGCCGCAGGGCCCGGGCCACGTGCTGATCACCACCCGCGACCAGAGCTGGAGCGAGTACGCCACCGCGACCGAGTTGACCGTCTTCGAGCGCGCCGAGAGCGTCCAGTTGCTGCGCGAGCGGGTCGGTGGGCTCACCGAGGACGAGGCGACGCAGGTGGCGGAGAAACTCGGCGACCTGCCGCTCGCGGTCGAGCAGGGCGCGGCGTACCTGCGGGCCACCGCCATGCAGGTCGACCGGTACCTCGCCTCGCTGGACACCCCCGGGCTGCTGCGGATCCTCGACGGCCGGCAGTCCGTCGGCTACTCCAAGGCGCTCGCCGCCACCTGGCTGGTCACCCTGGCCCAACTGCGCTCGGAGAAGCCGGCGGCCGCCCGCCTGCTGGAACTCTGCTCGTTCTACGCGCCGGAGCCCATCCCCGTCGCCATGCTCACCGGCGAGCGCTTCGCGAGCTTCATGGCCCCGTTCGACCCGACGTTGACCGACCCGATCCTGCAGGGCCTGGTCACCGCCGAGCTGGGTCGCTACGGGCTGGCCCAGGTGGACGCGGAGAACAACTCCGTCCGCATCCACCGGCTGGTCCAACTGGTCATCCAGGACCAGCTCGACGACGCCCAGGAGGCCCGCCGGCAGGCCCAGTTGCTGCTCGCCGCCGCCAGCCCGCGGGACCCGGACAAGCCGGTCAACTGGCCCCGGTACGCCGAGCTGTGGCCGCACGTACGCCCCAGCGGGCTGCACCTGTCCACGATGGACGAGGCGCGGCAACTGGTCGTGGACATCGTGCGCTACCTCTACCGGCGCGGCGACTACGACACCAGCCGGGCGTTGGCGCAGGAGTCGCTGGCCGGTTGGCGCGACACCGACGAGGACGATCCGACCAAGCTGCGCATGCGTTTCCACCTGGCGAACGTGCTGCGCGCGCAGAGCCACTTCGACCGGGCGTACGAGATCGACCGGGACGTGTACGACCGGCAGCGGCGGATCTTCGGCGAGGACCACCTCTACACCCTGATGACCGCCCGCAGTCTCGGCGCCGACCTGCGTGCCCAGGGCCTCTACCACGACGCCGAGGCGCAGGACCGGCGCACCCTGGAACTGAGCGTACGGACCTTCGGTGACGACAGTGGCCGGACCCTCACCGCGGAGAACAACCTCGCCGTGTCGCTGCGGTTGGTCGGCGACTTCCGCGGCGCCGCCCTGTTGGACCAGCACATCCATGAGCGGCGGCGGGCCCGCTTCGGCGACGAGGACCCGTCCACCCTCGCCTCGGCCAGCAACTACGGGCGGGGGCTACGGGACACCGGCGAGCTGTGGCGCTCGCACAGCGTGCTGCAACGCACCTACACGGTCCAGCAGAAGGTGATCGGCGCGGACCACCCGGAGACCCTGCGGACGGCCAAGGAGTTGGCGCTCACCCTGCGCCAGCTCGGCCGCTTCGCCGACGCGCACCGGCTGATCGAGCGGACCGTGGTTCGCTACCAGCGCGTCCTCGGTGGCGAGCACGCCGACACGTTGTCCGCCGAGATGGCGCTGGCCACCACGTGGTCGGCGGTGGGCGACAACCAGACCGCGCTGCGGATGGCCCGGCGGCTGCGGGACGGCTACAACGAGGTGCTCGGCGAGACGCACGCGATCACCCTGGCCTGTCTGAACAACCTCGGCGTCCTGTTGCGCAAGCAGGGCGACAATCCGCAGGCCCGGGACCTCGCCCAGCGGGTCCGCGACCAACTGCTGGCCACCCTCGGCGAGCGGCACCCGCACACCCTGCTGGCCACCCTCAACCTCGCCAACGACCTGTTCGCCCTGGGCGACCGGGACACCGCGCTGCTGCTGGACACCACCGCGTACGTGGAGCTGACCCGGGCGCTGGGGGCCGAGCACCCGGACACCCTCTCCGCGTCGATCAACCTCGCGTTGAGCCGGCTCGCCACGGAGAGCGAGGCGGACGCCGGGCGCGCCCTCTACGACGAGGCGTTCGGGCAGCTGGTGCAGCTCTTCGGCGGGGACAACCCACGGGTGACACAGGCCCGACAGCGGGAGCGCTCGAACGCCTACATCGAACCGGCGCTGCTATAGGGCGTGTTGCCCGTTCGTGTCGGTGTCGCCAGGCACCACCGAGCGACCGCCAGCGGGTCGGCGTCGGGCAACGCCCGGTGGACCGCCCGGACCAGGTCCGGGCGGGTCGCCAGGGCACGAGCGGCGGCCGGCTGTCCGGTTCGCCGGGCCGTGAGCGCGAGACCCACCCACGCGTCGGTGTCCTCGGGGTCGTCGTTCAGTCGTCGCAGGTACCCGTCCAGGGCACGCGCCGGATCGCCGGCCGCGTAGGCCCGATCGGACGAGTCCAGGGTGGACGGGTCGGCGTCGTCGGCCAGCAGTCGTCCGCGTACCGCCGCCTCCGGACCGGTGTCCGTGGCGAGCGCCGGGGCGGGCCGGCCCGGCACGACCGTCGGCGGTGGCCCGTCGTCCGGGCACGGCTGGTCGCGCCGCCAGGCCCGCACCGCGCGGTCGACCTCGTCCGGGTGGGGGTGCAGGTTGGCCAGGCCCCAGCGCACCGCGCCGCCGTCGGCGATGTCCCGTACCGCCGCGCCGACCTCTTCGTCGACCGGGTCCCGCCAACCGCGCAGGGTGCCCGCCATCCCGTCCACGAAGGTCCGTCCGGCGTCCGTCAGCTCCGCCGCGCGGGTGAGTTGCCGGACCGCCCGGCCGGTCTGCTCCCGCCAGTACGCGAACTCGAACGCGGCGGCCACACCCTCCGCCCTCCGGCAGCGCCACACCTCGGCCACCCCCAGGTGCGCGTACGCGCCCTGGAGCAGGGCGCCGACCGGGCGGGGGTCCAGCCGCCACGGCGCCCGGTAGCGGGCCGGTCCGCCGGGGCGGTGCAGCGGCACCAGGTCCAGCAGCGCGCCGAGTTTGGTGTGTTGCAGCTCGTGCACCAGCAGCAGGGCGAGGGTCTTCGGGTCGGCCGGCACGGACAGCGCGATGGCGCCCAGCGCGTCCCGACTGGTCGCGCTCACCGCGTGCCCGGACGGCGGCGGGCGCAGCGGCACCAGCGAGCGCAGCAACCCGGCCAGCCCGTCAGCGTGCGCCGGCAGGTTGACGCGCAGCCACCGCCACGCCTGCCCCGTCAGCCGGCTCAGGTCGGCAGCGTCGTCGTCGGCGAGTCGGGGCGCTGGCGAGTGGTGGTAGCGGCGCCGCCACGGGTCCTGGTCATCGATGGTCACCTCGACGCCGGCGGCCGGGGTGATCCGCCGCGCCGGCAGCCACCGCGCCGGCCCGTCCCGCGGAATGATCCGCACGGTGCCGTGCCCGGCGCTCACCACCGCCGTGCCGGGGGCGAGATCCACCGCGCCGCCGATGGTGGGCAGCAGCAACGTGCCGTCCGGGCAGGGCAGCGTCAGCTCGAAGGCGAGACCTGCCCGGGCCGCCGCGGCGGCGGCGAGCGCGGCCAGGTAGCCGGGGTCGGCCGGCCGGTCGATGGCGGCGCGGGCCCAACCGGTCAACGGCGGATGCGCCAGCACCTCGGCGACCGCCGCCGGGTCGGCCCGCTCGGCCCGGGTGAGCAGATCCAGGCCGCGGCGGACCAGCGGGTCGTCGCCGTACGCGCGCGCGGCGGCGACGGTCAGCAGCCTGCGCCGGCCCAACTGCCCACCGCGCAGCATGTCCACCGCGGAGGGTTCACCGTGCCCGCCGGCCAGCCCGGCGAACTGCGTTCCGGACAGCGGCCCCGACACGGCTCACCGCCCCGCCGGCACGGCCGGGCCGGCGGGGCGGTGAGCCGTGTCG